>CADEFG010000020.1:0-14653 GCA_902826505.1 uncultured Acidobacteriota bacterium | reverse complement strand
TGTTTTGCGCATTGTAAAATCCGAGATGTTCGGGTTTTAAAGTAAAAGTCACGGTGCGTTTTTCACCGGCGCGAAGCTCGACCCGCTGAAATCCTTTGAGCTCTTTGACCGGGCGCGTCAGACTTCCAACTAAATCGCGAATGTAAAGCTGGACAACTTCGGTGCCGTCGCGGCTTCCGGTGTTTTGCACATCAACCGCAACATTGAGCGAGCCGTTTGGCGCAATTTTGGTCGAGTTCAGACGAATATTGCTAAGCCCGAAAGTTGTGTAACTCAAACCGTAGCCGAACGGATAAAGCGGCGTGTTCGGCGTGTCGAGATATTTGCTCGTATATTTTTCTTCGGCTTTAAACGGTCTGCCGGTGCTCATCATATTATAAAAAATCGGAATTTGACCGACCGAGCGCGGAAACGTGACGGGCAATTTCCCGCTCGGGTTCACGTCGCCGAACAAAACATCGGCGATCGCGTTTCCGGCTTCGGTTCCCGCAAACCAGGTTTCCAGAATCGCCGGTGAATTTTCCGCCACCCAACCGATCGTCAAAGGTCTGCCGTTCATCAAAACGACGGCATAAGGCTTTCCGGTCGCGGCAATCGCTTTGACCAGCTCAAGCTGTCGCCCGGGCAGATCAATATTCGAACGCGACGCGGCTTCGCCGCTCATCGCGGCTGATTCGCCGACGACCAGAATCGTAAAATCGGAATCTTTCGCGGCATCGACCGCTTTGTCAAAATCCTGCGTGTCTTCGCATTTCGCGTCGCAGCCTTTGACGTAACGAATTTTCGCGCTGCTGCCGAGCTTGTTTTTGACGCCTTCGAGCAATGTCACGGCATCGGCGATTTTTCCGTCGCCGTTCCACGAACCGAGGACATCTTCCTTACTGTCGGCAAGCCCGCCGATGACCGCCAGTTCCTTGATGTTTTTTCTGATCGGCAAAGTTTGGTTGTCGTTTTTTAATAACACAAACGATTTCGCGGCAATCTCGCGCGCGGCTTTGCGATGTTCGGGCGCGAGCAAAGTTTTCGCTTCCAAACTTTCGTCCGTATAAGGTTTGTCGAAAAGTCCGAGACGATATTTGATGCGTAAAATTCGCCGCACGGCTTCGTCGATGACAGGCATTGACAATTTTTTATTTTTCAAAAGCTGTTCGCCTTTTTGATTGTAAAAACGGCTGACCATTTCCATATCAACGCCGGCGTTCAGCGCAAGCTGCGCCGCGTCAGCTTCGTCTTTGGCGACCCCGTGATTTAAGAGTTCCATGACGGACGTATAATCGCTGACGACAAAACCGTCGAACTTCCATTCCTTTCGCAAAACATCGGTTAAAGTCCAGCGATTCGCCGAAGCGGGAATTCCGTTAAGATCGTTGAACGAACTCATAAAAGTATCGACACCCGCGTCCATGGCGGCTTTGAAAGGCGGAAAATAAACGTTGTAAAGCGTATTTTCGGAAATATCCGTCGTGTGATAATCGCGTCCGGCTTGCGCCGCACCGTAGGCAACCCAATGTTTCGCACACGCCAAAACCCGGTCCGGCTGGCTGTAATCGGTTCCCTGAAAACCGCGCACCCGCGCCCACGCCAATTGCGCTCCGAGATAGGTATCTTCGCCCGCGCCTTCGACGATTCTGCCCCAACGCGGATCGCGGGCGATATCGACCATCGGCGCAAACGTCCACGCGACGCCTGCCGCGCGTGATTCTTTCGCGGCAATATAAGCCGAAAGTTCCGCCGACTTCAGATCAAAACTCGCGGCTTCGCCGAGCGGAACCGGAAAAATCGTGCGGTAGCCGTGAATCACATCAAAGGCGAAAAGATGCGGGATTTTGAGGCGCGATTCGAGCGCCGCTTTTTGCAGTTCGTTGACGTTTTTCGCGCCGCGGACGTTCAGCGTTGAACCGAGCGTCCCTTTGCGAACCATTTCAAAATGTTCGGGACGCCCCGCGCCGGTCGGAAAATCGCCGTCGAGCTGCTGTAATTGACCGAGTTTTTCCGCCAAAGTCATTCTCGCGATCAAAGCATTTATTTTGGCTTCGACATTCGCTTGATTGCGTCTTTGCGCGAAAACCGGAATTGTTGTAAATATTGATATTAAAATCAGGAACGAAACAAATTTTGTAATTTTTAGATGCACTTTGATGCCCTCTGATATACTAATAAATCGATGAAATTCTTTAATTCGATGATTCTTTTGATTTTGTCGGCGCAGTTTTCCAATGTGCTTGCCCAACAAAAAGACGTTACAAAACTTCTGCAAGAATCAGCGGCTTTGATTCAAGCCGGAAAATTCAGCGATGCCGTGCCGGTGCTCAGAAAAGCGACCGCGCTGGCGCCCGAAAATTCTGATGCGCACAATCTTTTCGGCATCGTTTTCGGCGAACTTGGCAAAACCGCCGAAGCCGAACGCGAATATCGAACCGCGATTCGTTTGAATCCGAAAGCCGTTTCGCCGCTTGCCAATCTCGGCGTTTTGCTGGCTAAAGCGAGACGTCAAACCGAAGCAGTTAAAGTTTTTGAAACGGTGTTGCGGCTTAATCCGAATCACCCGAACACGATCATCAATCTCGGGCTTTTATATGTTTCAACGCAAAACTTTCAAAAAGCCGTCAATCTCTTAAAACGCGCCGCCGAGCTTCAACCAGATTCCGCCGATCTAAAATTAAACCTCGGGATCGCGCTTTTGCAAACGAACCAAGCCGACGAAGCCGAAAACGCATTGGTCAGCGCAATGCTGCTTGCACCCGAAAATGCCGAACCCCTTTATTATCTCGGTCTGCTCGCCTTTAATCGCAACAAGGACGAAAATGCGGGCGCATATTTTCAAAAAGCGATCGAACTCACTCCGAATCACATTTCGGCAAACTTTATGCTCGGCGAATTATACGCAAAACATCAGCGATTTTCGGAGGCAAAATCTTTTTATGAAAAGGCTTTGCAACTCGACTCGTCAAGAGCCGTCCATTACATCAGGTTTGGCGGAATGTATATTTATCTAGGCGATTTCAACGCGGCTTTGCCGATTTTTGAAAAAGCCGCCGCGCAGTTTCCGAAAATTCCTGAAATTCAATATTATCTCGCAGTAATTCAGCGCGGACTCGGTAATTCGGATTTATCGGTTGCCGCACTGCAAAAAGCACTATTGATGAAACCCGACTACGCCGACGCCCTGACCGTACTCGGTTCGATAAAAATTGATCGCGCCGAATATACTGAAGCCGAACGCCTTCTGCGAAAAGCCGTGTCGATCGATAAAAACAGCTTTATCGCGCATCACGACCTCGGACGATTGCTTGTCAAAACACGGAAATTTTCCGAAGCTTTGCCTATTCTAAAGCAAGCCGTTCTACTCAATCCGAAACTCGCAGATGTCCATTATCAATTGTTTTTAACCTTTTCAAATCTCAAACAAAAATCGGAAGCCGACCGTGAACTCGAATTATTCAAAGACCTTAGCAAAGATAAAAAATGAGCTCTTAATGTTGTTCAAAGATTACGAATAATAATTCTTCAACAACATTTTTTATTTCAGTGCCTAATTTGTTTCTCTAAAAATATCACGGAACTGGATAACTCGTGGAAAAAACGTAGTTTCCGGTTCCCTGATATGAAAATACCGACCAGCGGTAAGTTCCGGGTGTTCCAATATATTCAAGATGCGGATTATGTGTCGGCGGATAACTGTTGTTGTAGAAAACCGCGACGATATTCCACCCTGAACCGGTAGATTTTTCCAAAGCCAGATTAGTGCCGTAAGCCCCCGAAGTAGCATCAGCCACAAATCTGCCGCCGCCGGCAGCAAATCCGCCGAGCGGATGATAATAGAAAACCCCGGTGCTGCTGACCGTGCCGTAATAACTTGCGCCTGTCGTGCCTTGCGGAGCGCGAACCAATCTGTTGGGTGAACCTCCACCGACATTGGTAATAACATCGGTTGTTGAATCTGCAATGATTCGCGCGGCAACCTCGTTCCATGATAAATAAGAACTCAGATAGATTGCGGCGACTCCGGCAACGTGCGGGCTCGCCATCGAAGTTCCGCTTAGTGTAGTAGTCGAAGAATTACCTTTGATCCATGCCGATGTTATATCTGAACCGGGCGCGAAAATATCGACACAACCTCCATAATTTGAAAATGATGACCGCGCATCGTTTATATCGGTCGAGCCGACCGTAATTGCCAGATCCACGCGACCGGGCGAATAATCACAGGCATTGGCATTATCGTTTCCTGCCGCGATAACATACGTAACCCCCGAATTCAAAATCGAACCTCTGACTGCATTATCAAGAGATTGGGAATAGTTGCTCCCGAGACTCATATTGGCAACCGCCGGAATTATGCGATTGTTGGTCACCCAATCAACCCCTTCGATGATGTCGGAAATACTTCCCGTGTTGTTACACCCCAAAACTCGGACTGCCCGGAGCGTTACCTGTTTTGCAACACCGTAGTTTGCTCCGCCCAGAATTCCGGCAACATGGGTTCCGTGTCCGTTACAATCATTGCCGTTTTGTCCGTCTCCAACCGCATCATAGGCGACTGAGGCACGACCGCCAAATTCATCGTGAGAAGCCAGAATCCCCGTGTCTATCACGTAAGCATTCACACCGGCACCTGTTCCGACGGTGTTAAAAAGACCGTTTAGCGGAAGATTTCTTTGATCTATCCGATCAAGTCCCCAGGGAACACTGCTTTGTGTTCCATAAGCAATTCCATCCTCTTCCACGAACTTGACTCTGGTGTCACGACTTAGTTTTACTGCCTGTTCGGCGGACATTTTAACCGAATAGCCATTAAGAGCATATCTGAAAACCCTGTCAACCTTTCCTCCGTACTGCAGAGTCAATTCGTTTGATAAATCTGCGGATCGTGAATTTTCTCCTACCGCGCCCGCCTCAGTTTCGTTCAATACTACGATATAGCGACCGGCAATCGGTTCACTATTTGTTTTAAATTTGTCCTCCTGTGCATAAGTACAAACGCCGGTTAGCCCCAAAATCAAAAGCCACAAAATCAAATTTTTCATTTCTATCCCCCTTGAAAAGTTTATTTGACGGGTGGAAATTTGAAAATAATTTCCACCCGGTTATGGATTACCGGAAAGATATTTGAAATATCGGAAAATCCGGAAAGCGGAGTTACACTTTCCGGATGATTTTAAAAGCTGAATCTCGCCTGAAATTCAACTACACGCCCTGCCAACACGCCGTCGGGTTCACCGAATCTGGGATTAATTTGTCCCGATTGGAAAGCAAAAGTTCCCGGACTGCCCGATTGGAAATTCGCGAGATTTCGAAAATTGAAAATATTGAAGAAGTTAAAACGAATATTCAGGTTAGTATTTTCACCCAAAACGCCAAAACTTGGTAATCCGAATTTTTTCGACAAACTCATATCAATATTGAAATATCGCGGACCACGGAACGTATTGCGTCCGATTCCCGGCGGGTTGAGCTGATAGGTCGGAGGGTCGCCGTTGACGGTCGTGACAAAGTATTGAGCGGCGCCGCCCGGAAAGATCCCGCCCGCGCGCAGGAAATTGCTGTTGGAATTATTAGTCGGCTGACCGCCGAGAATACCGATCGGACGAATCGGTCCGAAGAAGTTGCCGTTCGGACCGCGAATGCCGCGATCGACTTTTACCGTCCACGGAAAACCCGTGTGCTGTGTGACAATTCCACTTAATTGCCAACCGCCAAGCAATTTGCCCGTCCATGATTTTTTGTCTCTCAAGAAAGGCAATTCCCAAATCGCCGAGAACGTCGTGAAATGACGGACATCGAAATCCGAAGGTCCGTATTCCTGCGATTGATCAACCGGATAAGTCTGGTTGGTGCAGCCGCAGGGCGCTTCATATGAATAAGTATCAAGCGATTTGCTGAAACGATAATTCAAATCGAATTGAACACCGTTGGAAAATCGCCGTTGCAGCCGTGCGAGCAAAGCGTTGTAGTTTCCGCCGACATCTCCGAATCCGTAATAAACCGGATTAAAGGTCGAATTCGTTGCCGGTTGGGTTAAATGCAACGGCTCGATCCGCACGAAATTTTCGCTTTTACTTCCTTGATAACCTAATGTGGCAACGAGTTTCAAGGGCAACTCATACTGACCTTCAAGCGAATAACGGTAAACCTGCGCCGTTTTCAAATTAGGATCGGCACCGTAGATTTCGATTTGACCGACATTCGGTCCGCCTGTATTCGGATTGACACCGCCCCCGATTACCGGATTGCGCGGATAACTTGTCGGGCTCGAACTGCTTCCGAGCGCATACAGAATTTGTCCGTTGGCATACGGCGGAGCCCAATCTTCATCGCCTGCCGCGCCGGCACCTCCACAACAAATGTTGTATCTCGCGCCGCTCGGCGGATTAGCGCGGGCATTAGCAAGAAGCGCATTCGGCAAACGATCGTAACCGATCCCGAAACCGCCGCGAATGACCAGCTTATTTTCCAAACCGAACATATTTGGACTCCACGCAAAACCAACTTGTGGACCGAAATTATTGTAATCCGATTTCGTCAATTTATCGGCGGCAACGACTTTAGCATCTGCCAAGCCGTTCGAACCGAGAACGAGATTACCGATCAAATCGCCACCGCGCGGCTGAATCGGCGAATAGTAACCGTAACGCAAACCCAGATTAAGCGTTAAATTCGGGCGGACTTTCCAATCATCCTGCACGAAGAAGGCAACCTCGCTGGTTTTGAAAGGCACATTATTGGCTTGCGGTTGTCCGTTGAAATCAGCATTGATCGCGATAAAAATCGGCGTATCATTTGCAAAATTCCACGGACGGACAAAAGAATAAAGCGGACGCGCACCGCCCGTTCCGGTGTTATCGTTTAAGTCTACTCGGTATTCGCCGCCAAATCTGAAACTATGATTGCCGCGAATCCATGTTAAAACATCGCGGAAATCAAGTTGTCTTTCACCGATCACGCCCGGTGTATTTTCGCTTCGCGGCGCACCGAACCGAAGACGATCGCTCGGCAAATAGCCTTCTATCTCTATCCGGGGAATGCCGAAATTTACATTGGGATTCGACGATACTTCGTCAAAACTCCATTTTGTAATATTAAAACGCGCTTCATTCAAGATGGTCGCTGAAAAATTGCGCGCATAAACAAAGGCGGTTTTCCAATTCAGGCGGTTTGAACTAATATCGTTCATCGGACGCGATTGTCCTGCCGTATCGGGCGTAAATTGATTTGTCGGAGCCCAAACTCCCGAAAAGAAGATCTTATCCTTTTCGGTTAATTGATAATCGACCCGAGTCGTATATTGATTGCCTTTAAAGTTCGCGGGATTTTCGAGCAGTGCATATTGCAAATCCGCAATCCCGTCAAGTCCGCCGCCCAATGGCATATTGAAGGGAACGTATTGATTATTCGGGCGATTGGGAAAAGAAATCGGCGAACCTAAATCAAAACCTCCTGCCACGTTCTGACAGGTTACCGGAAAACTGAAATCCGCGCAGGCTCGCGGTAAAATCGAAACGATGCGCGGTTCGATTCCCGGCGAACTCAAAATTCTCGCGGCGATACTGTTCGGACGAACATTGCGGATCAGCTGGCGAAATTGGGAAGTTTCAACAAAAGCTTCGTAAGTATTATTCTGATTGCTTCGCAAACCTTCATATGCGAAAAAGAAAAATAATTTTTCCTTAACGATCGGTCCGCCGAAACTGCCGCCGAATGCTTTGTCGTTATTATTGACTCTCGAAGCGGCAACTCCGCGAGTTGTTCCCGGAATAGTAAATCCCCGATTAAACGCATTCCATTTCGGATTGTTGTATTTGAAGAATGCGCTTCCGCTAAATCGGTTTGTTCCCTGTTTGGTAACGACTTTGATCTGGGCGCCGCTGTTTCGTCCGTCTTCCGCCGAATAGGTGCTGGAGGTTACTTGAACCTCCTCGACCGATTCCTGACTCGGCGTGATGACTGCCGCGCCGCCCCACGTCTGACTGTTGACGCTGACACCGTCAACCTGAAAATTATTGGCTGACAAACGTTGTCCGTTGGCGGAAATCTGAACTTGGTTCTCGGTCGAGAAAATACCGAGATTCGAACCACCCGGACCACTGGTGTTCGGTAAGTTTGACGACCCTCCGTTAGCACTTCGCGCTCCGGCGCCGAAAACTCCGGGCGCAAGTCTGGCAAGCTCGTATGGATCGCGCCCGACTTGCGGAAGTTCTAAAATCTCCTGATTGCTGATGACTTTGCGAATATTCGCGTCCTCAGTTTCAAGCGGTGCATTTTCCGCAGTGACCGTCACGGTTTCCGCGATTCCTCCGGCTTGCAATACGATGTTCAAGCCTCCCAAAGTTTCGGCTTGCACCTGAACGTCTTCGGTAATTTGCTTTTTAAAGTTTTCCTTCTCGACCGTCAAGGTATATAAACCCGGCGCGAGTCCCGAAAAACGATAAAAACCCTCTTCGCTCGTTTTCGTTTGCTGTGTTTGATTTGTTTCCTTGTTTGTTAAAGTTACGGTTGCCTCGGCGACGATTGCGCCGGCATTGTCCGTGACGGTGCCTTGAACACTTGCCTTGAATTGTGCGTTGGCGACTATTGTCACAAAAGCCAGGAACACAAAACAGCCAAGCAGATTGATTAATTTAAAAGTTGCTTGCCGCATAAAATCCTCCAAAAGCATTATGCAAATCTGAAATTTCTAATTTTTAAGAACTAAAAAGACGGAAAATTGTATAAAAAGCTGTTTTTTATCTATCTGTCAGTTCTAATTAAGGGAATTTTTAACTGACTGCCATCGGATAATGGTTTTACTAAATCGTGTTACTAAATCGTTTTAGTAGTGTTTTACAATTTAATAACATAGCTGCTAAGTGTAGTCAAGGGAATTTTTACGGGTTGCTAAAATCGCAGAATTTTTATATTTTCATATCTTGAAAGAATTAAGTATGAAAATTCATCCATAATGCCTAAAAAAGATAAAAATAAGGCACCAGAATCAAATGGCAGTTCGATTGATTCCGCTCAGCAAAAAAATGTCAGCCTGAAGGATGTTGCCGCCTCCTTAAAACTTTCGCCGACCACAGTTTCGGTGGTTCTCAATTATTCACCGCTGTCGGATTCGATTCCGCAAGAAACCAAAGACCGTATTTTTGAAGCGGCGCGAAACTTAAATTACCGTCCGAATTACATTGCCCGTTCGCTTCGTAATCAGCGGACGCACACGATCGGCGTTCTGATTCCCGAGATGAGCGAAGGTTATTCGGCGGCGGTTTTAAGCGGCGTTGAAGAAAAACTTCTGCAGGAAGGCTACTTTTATTTTGTCGCGAGCCATCACCACCGCGAAGATCTGATCGAGCGAAACACGCAATTTCTGGTTGCGCGATGCGTTGAAGGCATTTTGGCAATCGACACACCGATCCATCATCAAAGCTTTCTGCCGATAGTTTCGATTTCGGGACACGATCATATCAGGGGTGTGACGAATATCGTTCTAAATCACGAACGCGCGGCGCATCTCGCGATCGAGCATCTGCACCGGCTCGGGCATCGAAAAATCGCCGTCATCAAGGGACAGGAATTTAGTTCCGATACGGAAGTTCGCCTTGAAACAATGCTCAAAGCGGCACGGGAATTCGGCGTTTCCATTCAGGATAATTGGATTACCCAATTAATCGGCGACGATCCTTCGCCCGAAACAGGTTATCTCGCAACCAAAAAACTTTTATCGAACGACACGGAATTTACGGCAGTTCTGGCTTTTAACGATATTTCGGCGATCGGCGCCATTCGGGCGTTGCGCGAAAACGGTTTTGAAGTTCCAAAGGACGTTTCAATTATCGGATTTGACGACATTACGGCGGCAGAATTTCATAATCCGGCGCTGACGACCATCCGACAACCGCTCAAAAAAATGGGCAGTCTGGGTGCGGAACATCTTTTGCAAAACATTCAGAAAAATCCGGCGGACACGCTTTCATATGAAATCACGGTTGAACCCGATTTGATTATCAGACAATCAACGGTCGAAGTTTCAAAATAATCTTATTAAATTAATCGATCTCCAATTTTCGGTAATTGCCGTGCCAATAGACGAGCGGATTTTTGTCTTCGGTGTTCGATCTTTCGATCAAACCGACAAAAATCGTATGATCGCCGCCTTCGTGCGCATAAGCCAAGCGGCATTCGAGCGTCACGAACGCATCTTCGAGAACGGGAATTTCGCCGATTCCGAGACGATAATTAATGCCGTCGAATTTATCGGGAATCGGCGCGGCAAAGCGGTTTGAAATACTTTCCTGTCCTTCGGCTAGAATGTTGACGACAAAAAATTCGCTTTCCTGAAGCGCATCATGGCTGCCGGTCGTTTTTTCGATGCAGACCAGAATCATCGGCGGGTCGAGCGAAACAGAAGCAAACGCGCTGACCGTCATGCCGTGAAATCTGCCGGTCGCATCTTTGGTCGTGACGACCGTCACGCCGCTCGGAAATCGCGAGAGCGCAGCGCGAAATTCCTCTTTGCTGATCGCCATAGTTTTAATGCTTGAATCCATCTTTTTGAGCCGAAATTAAATCAAAGATTTTGAGAAAAACTGAAATTTAACTGACGGTTACGACAATTTTACCAAAGTCCGAAAGTTTGTAATAGTTTTATTATAAATCTTTCCGTAAAATGAATTTGTATGAAATTAAAATTGCTCTTGTTTTTAATTTTTCTTTGTCCGGCTTTTGTTTCTGCCCAATCACCGGGCAAAATTTTGAGCCTGGCAAATAAAGCGCTCGGCGGTGAAAAGGCTTTGAAAGCCATCCGCGCCCGGGAAATTTCGGGGCGTATTACGCGTCTCTCCGACGGCGCCGGCGGCACGTATCGATCATTCGCGCAAAATCTGAACCTTTACGGCGAAACGTATGATTTGAACGGTTTTGAATCTTCGGCGGGTTACAACGGAAAATCAGGCTGGACCCGCGATTCGAAAAACGGTTTGCGAACGCTGACCGGCGAGGCAAGCCGCGATTTTCAAACCGAAGCCTTGTATCGAAACTCGCGCTGGCTCAATGCCAAAGCCGAAAAAACAAAAATCTCGGCGGGCGGCAAAATGACCGTCAACGGCAAGGCGGCAAACTCCGTCAATTTGACGACCGCGAAGGGCGCGCAGATCAAACTCTATTTTGACGCGGCGACCAATCTTCTGCTGCGCGAGGAAATTCCGAACGGCGCGGGCGGCAAAATCATTGATTACGGCGATTACCGCAAAATCGGCAATGTTTTGGAAGCCTTTTCGATCGTTTCAAAAATCGGCGAAGAAACTTTTGAAATCCGGCTCGACGAGGTCAAACATAACCCGAACATCGCGAAAACGGTTTTCGATTTTCCGCGAATTTCGAGCGAACCTTTGCCCGACATCAAGGTACTTTTGGACGAAATTCGGGCAAACGCCGAGAAAATTGACCAGATTTTAGAGAATTACAGCTACAAGGAAACGCGCATTGACCGCGAAATCAACAGGGCGGGAAATCTCATCGAAAAAAGTTCGGAAACGGTTTTGCTCAGTTTTTACAAAGGTAATCGCATTCGCCGTCAAATCGAGAAAAACGGCAAACCGCTTTCCGAATCAGATCAAGCCAAAGAAGATCGGGCGGTCGAAAAACAAGTTGCCGAGATCGAAGAAAAAATCGCCAAAAAAGAAAAACGCGAGGCGCAAACGAATAATTCCGCGAGAACGCCCGACGAAGAAAACAAACGGATCTCGCTGGCGGACGCGCTCAAGGGTTCGCTGCTTATCAATCCGCGCCGCGAGCGTTTTCGCGGACGCGACGTGATCGTTTTCGATTACGAACCGAATCCGCAATTTAAGCCGCAGACGCGGATGGAAAAACTTTTCGCGCTTTGTAACGGCGCGGTTTGGGTTGACGCCGAGAGCAAACAGGTCGTCCGGCTCGAAGCCTTTCTGATGCAAAACGCGGGAAATTTTATCGGCAAGGTCAAACGCGGTGCGTCATTTTCGCTCGAAAACGAACTGATCAACGACGAGATCTGGCTGCCTTCGCGGGCGGACGTAAATCTTTCGGTCAAAATTCTTTTTGCGGGAATCAATATCAATAATCTGATCAAGTACGGCGATTACAGCAAATCAAAGGTCGAGATCAAAGACGCGACCGTGGATAACCCGCAAAAACCGTAAATTTATGACAATCCGAATTTGGTGCTGACATCAAATTTAACAGTGTAGTTTTCGGGTATTTTCGGGATGAGAATCCATAAATCATACTGGCTCAACGCGCGGCAAGTTTCCTGCGGCGCGGCGTAAGAGATTTTCAGAATGATCTGTTTTTCGATGCTTTCTTTGACGGCTTGCGCTTTAAGACCAAGTGGTCGCCGGCAATAACCCGTGTTGAGCCCGATGCCGACCAAGGCGTATTTATCAAAATCGATCGTTTCGAGGTTTTTCAAACAGAAATCACGGCTCGCGTCATTGCGGATCGTTTTCAAAAAAGTTTCACGGTTTTTGATGATAAATTCTTTTTCAAAAATGGTTTGAATACAGCCTTTTAAATCAATTTCGCGCGTTTCGAGATTTTGCGCGTTTGCCGAAAATGCCGACAAGATCGTTAAAAATCCGCTTACGAAGAGCGCTTGCAGAAAATTCGGTTTAAATGGTTTGAAACGCCGCATTACGGGAATAGATGCGAAAATGACCAAAATGGTTTCTGAAGCTAAAAGTGTGGTTTTAAAAAAGAAAATGGCGGAGAGAACAGGAGTCGAACCTGCATGACCTTACGGTCGGTAGTTTTCAAGACTACTGCAATACCATTATGCGATCTCTCCGCAAAACATCGCGAATTGAAAATATAGCGCAAAATCAAAAGATAAACAACCCGCAAAATAATTTCGCGCGCTCTTTTATTTTCCTTCAAACTGCTTTTTTAATTGCTGCCGGACGGCTTCGACGCCTTTGATGCCGCTTTCCTTAACCTCGATAAATCCTTCGCGATTAACGACAATATGCATCGGAAATCCGAGTTTCAAGCTGCCGTCGCTGGCGACCTCGCCGAAGCTTCCGAGCATCAGCGCGGCGGAATTGGGGACAATCTGATATTTGAACGGATTCTTTTTTGTAAAACTTTCGATGTCGTTTTTACTGCTTGACGATAGTCCGATAAAAACCACGTCCTTGCCCTGATATTCGTCAACAATCTCGTTTAGCTTCGGAATTTCTTCCATACAGGGCGGACAGCCGACAAACCATAAATTATAGACGACTATTTTCCCGCGAAAATCTTGCGTATTGACGGTTTTGCCGTCAAGCGCCGTCAGTTTTATCTGCGGCGCGGGAAATTTACCGACCAATCTATAATCCTGACCAAAAACAGACGCGCCGAAAACGAGTGTCAAACACAACGAAAATAGATATTTCATAATGCCTCTCTTTTATTTCGAAAGTTGATATTTGTCAAGAATAAAAGGTCATTCCCCGGAAAAATCCATTTTTAATCAAAAAGGCTTCTCAATTTACAGCTGTAAATTGAGAAGCCTTTTTTTGCAAAGTCTGATTTTATTCGACTTTTGATTGTTGGGTTGTCAAAAGCCGGTTTATTTGCAAATTTAATTTTTCGGTTTTGTCCCAACCGCTGTCTTTCATCTCGATTTCGCCCGCTTGATTGATCAGAAAATATGCGGGAAAACCCATATTTACATTGCCCGCCCGGTCACGGTCGGCGTATTTCAGCAAAACTCCGAAACTGCTCGGGATGATCTCGAAATTAAACGGTCGGATTTTCAGAAAACTTTCGACTCTGGTCGGATTTTCCGTCGTTAAACCGAGAAAAACGACGTCTTTGCTTTTGTATTTCGTTGCCATCTGATTGAGTTTCGGAATTTCGCTATCGCAAATTGGGCATTTGGTTGACCAAAATGTTATCAGAACAACTTTTCCCTTTAAAGACTCGAGTTCGACGGTTTGCCCGTCCATCGTCGCGGCGCTGAAATTTTCCGCCAGTTGCTTATTTTTTTGACCGAAAGCAAAAGCCGCGAAAGCTAAAATAAAGGCTAAACAGAGAATTATCCGTAGTGATTTCATAAATTTTTACAACTTGTATTTAGAGAATCGAAGTGTTGGCAAATGTTCAACACTATTTAAAGTAAATTGTTAAACGGATTTTTATTCCTAAAATTCAAGGGGAATTTTTAGAATGCGAATATGTTAAAATGGTTGTATGTTACTTGAATCGCTCGAAGCGCAAAATTTCCGCAATCTCAATGGAAAAATCACTTGCGGAAAAGGCTTGAACATCATTTTCGGCGAAAACGGACAAGGCAAAACCAACTGGCTCGAAGCGATTTATCTGCTTGCCACAACCAAATCCTTTAAAACTGCCAAACTAACGGAAACGATTTGTTTCGGCGAAGAAATCGCCATCGTTCGGGGGCTTATTCAACAGAGTGCCGAAATTCACCGTAATTTGCAAGTTTTTTTGCAGGGAAACACGAAAACCTTGTCGGTCAATAACAAAAAAGAGACGATTCATCGCTATTTGGGCGAACTGCACGCCGTCATTTTTAATTCCGACGAGCTCGAAATCGTCCGCGGCATGCCCGACGCGCGCCGTAAATTTCTCGATGGCGGAATCGTTTCGATCTATCCGCCGTTTGTCCAGACGCTCGCCGATTACAACCGCTTCT
>CADEFG010000019.1 GCA_902826505.1 uncultured Acidobacteriota bacterium | reverse complement strand
TCGGCTCCAGAATCCAGTTTTCTTTCCAGATTCTGATCGGTCGCGTCAATCTGAAATCGGCGGAAAACCGATTTTCAAACGGATTCGGATTATTTTCCGGTACGAGCGCGATCGACGGAATGACCGCTCCCAAAGCACGCAGCTGCGCTTCGGTCGCCAATCCGGCGTTAACGAGCCGCAGTCCGTGCGGCGTTAACTGACCGGCTTGCGTGCTGTTGTAGTTAGCGATCACTGCGTTCAATTCACGGATACTACCGATGCTTCGTCCGAAATCGCCAATATTCGTTCCGGTCAGAAGATCGCCGCGCGGTGGGTTTCCTCCGCCGTCGCCATTAAGGTCGGCAGTGAACAAACCGTTTGCGCCATCGAAGTTCGGGACAAACAGGTTGATTGGCGGCGGTGTCGAAAAGCGATAAATCTGGTCGAGCCGAAAACCGCCGATCATATCCAAACTCGCGCTGATCGTCAAATTATGACGACGATCGAGTCCGGTCGGTCCGAAATCGTCATTGTAATTTATGTTGTCGGTCGTATTGGCAAAAAATTCGGGACGCGTCGAACCGCTGGTTCCTTTATTACTGCCAAACGCATACCCGAGCGTGTAGGAGAGTCCTTTGAAAATCGAGCGGTCGCCGAGCTGTAAAAACTTAAAGCTGTCGTTACCGAGTCTGCCGTTCAAAGAAACCTGCAGTGCCTGATAGACGGAAAAACCGCCGACCAACACCCGGGCGCGGATCAAACTGCTCGTTCGACCCGTCCAAACCGCATCGTTGGCTAAACTAAAATCCGCAATGTTAGCGTCCGGATTAGCATTTAAATACGTTTGAATTGTGGTCGGGTTGACATTTCCGGGAGCGACGCCGATCGCCGCGCCGATTCTGTTTCGCGCCTCCGCTTCATTGAAGAAACGCGCATCCCGGCGGCTTTCGTAATCGGAAAGCAGCAAGGGCAGCCCGACGGCTCGCTGGCGAATGTAATCGACCGAAATAACCGTATTTTTGAACAACTGATGTTGGAATCCGATGTTGAACTGCATCGAATACGGAATCTTGTAATCGCCTGAAATTTGCCCGCCGAACGTGACGCCCTGCGTGTTGGCAAATTCCGACGGACCGCTGTTTGGATCGTAGTTCGAAAGATTGCTGTAAGCCGCCTGGACAGCCGTGTGAATCTGTCCTAAAAACGGCAGAACGGTGTTGATTGGTCTGCCGAGCAGACAACTGTAATCGCCGGCAGCCGTATCGGTCGGCGAGCAGCCTGGAATACCCGGCACATTTATCGGAGTGCCGTCCGGTCCGACGACAAAATTAGAAAACAAAACCGTCGGTCCGATGCCGGTCGTGATTCGCGAGAACTCGTCAAACAGCGAGTTGTTAAAAATATTGGCTTCATAAGCTAAATAAAAGCCGCCGCGAACGCTGGTTTTACCGTTTTCGAAAACGTCCCACGCAAAACCGACCTGCGGGCTGAACGCGTTTTTCGGGAATTTCGCCGCATCGCCCAAACCTTGTCCGTAAAAATCAAGTTCGGGCAGGCGCGGAACGTCGGGACTTGAGAAAAAGTTTGATTCGTAGTTATAACGAAGCCCGAGATTGAGCGTAAGATTGTTTCTGATTTTCCACTGGTCTCCGCCATAAACCGCATAACGGGTGTTGAATTTACCACCAAACGGCTGATTATGCGCCGGACGTGGCGTGAAAAAGCCGGAATTCGGTCCGGTCGAGAAATCCAAAAGCGGGTAATCGAGCGGGTCGTCGGAGATCCGCGGCGGGAAATCGCCGATTGCCGTCAGCGGACCGGCAAAGTTTGCGAAACCGCCCAGAATAATTCGATTTATTTCACCGCCAAACCGGAAAACGTGATTGCTGATGACCGCGCTTCCGTCGTATTTGAACTGGTAATTGTCCTGATAGGTTTGCTGCGGCGCGAGCGAATTGGGACCGATGCTCAGATCGCCGACATTAAGTTGAAACGGAATTCCCTGCGGGGTTGTCGGAAATTCAAAACCGCTCAATTCCGTGCTTTGAATTCGGTTGTTGAAATTGACGATCCCGAAGCGCAGCGAATGAGTCAGCTTGCCGCCTAAAATATTGGCGCCGAAAACGTGCGTGTTTGTCCAGTCAACATTATCGAACGGTGAGAGAAGCGTTCCGCCGGTCGAAGAATCATCGTTATAATTGTGCAGATAAAACAGTTTTATCTGGTCGTTCGCCACCCAGTCAAGGCGGTTAAGCGCGTATCGGGTGACGATCGGAAGACTCGAACTGTCGTTAAACTGACCAAAATCGCCCGACGTAAAAGACGCGAAATTCTGTTGGTTAAAACGCTCGAAATTCGAGAAGAAAAACAGTTTATCTTTGATGATCGGTCCGCCGAAACGATAACCTGTCTGATCGCGGTTAAATTCCGGTTTGGTCGCTTCGAAATCGGGACGCGCGTCGAAACGGTCGTCCTGTTTGAAATAAAAACCGCTGCCCGAAAATTGATTGCCGCCCGTGCGCGAAGCGATACTGACGGCGCCGGAAGTTGTCAGCGAAGTCGAAAGATCGAACGACGAACGCGACAAATTGAACTCCTGCACGGCATCGGTCGAAAAATTAGCCGTCGTCGTACCGACTGTTTCGTCCGTGACGTCGATGCCTTCGAGCTGAACGCGCGTGCCCGTTCCGGAACCGCCGTTGACGCGCACCGCCCGGTAGGCGTTAACCTTGGTCGGGTCGATATTTCCGCCGTCAACGACCGTCACGCCGGGTTGAAGCGTTGCCAGATCGAGAAAGTTGCGCTGATTGAGCGGCAGCGCGGTGATTTGCCGCGAGCTGATCACGCCGTCAACCGTTTGTCTGGTCGTATCGACCTGGACATCGGTTGCGCCAAGGTCAACTTGAACCGTTTCATTTGGCGAACCGATCGTTAAGGCAACGTCGGCGCGGGCGACTTGTCCGACCTGAACAACGACACTTTCGACGGATGCCGAGCTAAAGCCCGCTTTTTCAATTTTTACGCTGTAAGTTCCGGGCTGCAGCGAGCGTGCGCTGAAAAAGCCTTCTTCATTAGTTGTTACGGTGATGGCTCGTCCGGTCGCCGTTTCCGTAATGGTGACCGTTGCGCCTGAGACGATCGCACTTTGCGGGTCAGTAATATTTCCCTCGATCGTGCCGGTTGGGGTTTGCCCGATTGCATTTGATATAAAAACGCCAATCCAAGTCAAAACCAAAAGCAGAATTAATTTCTTCATATCAATCTCCTATAATTATTTTTGTTCCTGCAAAGAAACGGCTGAATAAAAATCATTCAGACATAATCAAAGGCTTCCCAATGAAGAAAAGTCTCTATAAATTAAATTGAAATTTGATTTCATACCCGAAAGATTCCTGCCCTAGCTTGTTTCTATCTGAACGCTCTTGTAACTCGCAAATCCGATGCCAAATTTGTTAAATGATGATGAAACAAATAATTAATCTGTTTTACATGGAGAGGTTATTGGAAAATAAACATAAAATTATTGGACATTATCCAAAATTTTGTTTTTTGTCGGCTCAAACAACCGTATTGGAAAAACCAAAAAGACAAAATGGAAAGGAAATAAATTTCGTTTGATGACTTTATCGAATATCCCGGAAGACAAAACAAATTGCGTGATAAAAAAGCAGGCGGCTTGGGGAAAATGAATGAGAAATCAAATCAAGAATCGCGTTCCTGAATCTATAATTTTTGTTTGTCCGGATTTTTCCGCCTAGACCTTTAATTTCTTAGCGGTTGCCAGATCGCGGACGCCGCGCAGTTGCAGGTCTTCGAGCAGGTTGATAAAAATATGCGCGGTCGCGCGGGCATCGTCCGCGGCGCGGTGATGATTGACGAGCGACACGGAAAAATAATTGGCGACCGTGTTCAAACGGTGATTCTCGATGTGCGGCAGAAGTTTGCGCGAAAGCTGAACGGTGCAAAGATGCGGATTGGCGACGCGAAAATTCTCGTAAATTCTGCCGATCTCGTGATTCAAAAAACGCATATCGAAATTGGCATTATGCGCCACCAGCACGGAATCGCCGATAAAATCGAGAAAATCGACGGCGATCTCGTGAAAACGCGGCTCGTGCCGGACCATTCGGTCGGAAATTCCGGTGAGCTGCGTGATAAAAAAAGGAATCGGCGTTTCGGGGTTGACCAAAGTGTGATACTCGCCCGTGATCGCGCCGTTCTTCACGCGATAAGCGCCGATTTCCGTGACGCGGCACGGCGGAGTTTTCGCGCCGGTCGTTTCAAAGTCGAAGACGACGTAATCGGTTTCGCTCAAATCGCGATTGGCAAACTTTTGCTGAACGAGCTCGACCGTATCTTCATTCATTTGCAAACGCGGATCAATTTCGATCAGATCCGAAACGAGCGTTTTTGCCAGATCGGGTGCCGGTTTGCGGATTTTCATTACATAATCAACGACTTTGACAGCCGAAGCGCGACCGCCTGAAGATTGTAAAAGCTGAATCGTTTCATTTATTAGTAATGAGTCGGAAATTAAATTATGATAAGTCGGCATCTCTTTTTGATTTTAGCGTGAAAATATGAAACCGCAAGCAAAAACAAAGCGAATAAAGGATTTTACAAACTTTTTAGGAGATTTCAAGCTATGAGAGAAGAAAATATCAAGACGGTCGAGGCTTATTTGAACGCTTTGAAGAAAAAAGATTTGCGCCTCGCGCCGTTTGCCGATGAGCTGGAGTTTTTCGATCCGATCGCCGGCACGAGTCGCGGCGCGGAAAATTTCAGGGCATTTTTAGCCGGATTTTTGCCTGCCATCAACGACATTCGCGTTCACAGTCACATTTGCGAGGACGATTTTGTCGTCACGCATTGGGAAGTTGACGCGGTTTTTGGCATAATTCCAATTTTGGAAAAGTTTCGCGTCCGTGACGGCAAAATCATCGAAGCCTTCGGATTTTTCGATCCGCGACCGATTCTGGGAAGCTAGACTGGAGCGCAGGCGAATTGCCTGCCAGCGTTTGAAAAACGCTCAAAACTCTCGCCTTCTTCAAGTTCTAAGGAAATCAAAGTTTTTACACCGCTTTTCAAGCGGCGTTGCCGCCGGGTCGCCTGCGCTCCGGTCAGAAATTATGAATGCAGAACAAATTTTAGAACATTTCCGTCAAACAAACGCGCTTCTCGAAGGGCATTTTATTCTTTCGAGCGGTCTTCACAGCCCGCAATATCTGCAATGCGCGCTCGCGCTGCAATATCCGGCGGACGCCGCAAAATTCGGCAGAGCGATCGCCGAACATTTTACCGGCGCGAAGATCGAAACGGTCGCTTCGCCCGCGATCGGCGGACTTGTCATCGGCTACGCGGTCGCGCAAGCCTTGAATGTCAGGTTTATCTGGACGGAAAGACAAAATGGCGAAATGACCGTCAGGCGCGGTTTTTCGGTCAAAGAAGGCGAGCGAATTCTGGTTGTCGAAGACGTTATCACGACCGGCGGTTCGACGCGCGAATGTATCGCGGCTTTGGAATCAAATGGCGGAAAAGTCGTCGGCGCGGCTTCGATCATCGACCGCTCGGGCGGTGCGGCAGATGTCGGCGTTCCGCGCATCGCGCTTGTCAGCTTGGAAGTTCCGAGCTACAACGCGGAAGATTGTCCGCTTTGCGAACAAGGAACGGAAGCTGTCAAACCCGGAAGCAGAGCGAAAAGTTAAAAAATATGCCTTTTGTTAAAATACACCGGGGAAAACAATTTGCCGACGCGGTTCGCCGCTATCAAATTTATGTTGACGGCGAACCGAAAGGAGAAATTCGGCGCGGTTCGACGGAAGAATTTTTTGTGACGGAAGGAACGCATCGAATCTCGCTGAAGATTGATTGGTGCGGAAGCAATAAAATTGAATTCAGTCTCGGCACGGAAGAAACGGTCGAATTTGATTGCGGAAACAACACCAAAAGTTTTTTCGCGCTTTACTATGTTCTATTCGCGCCAAATGATTATCTTTGGCTCAAACAACGATAATGGAAACATCATCGCAAGTTAAAGAATTCTGGCGAAAATTTTGCGAGGCGAGCGGGACAAATCCCGAAACGCCTTTTCAGGTTTGGTTTTTCGGCAATTCATCGGAAATGGCGCGCGAACTTGCCGAACTTGTTATTGCGGGCAAAAAAAGCGCGACGGCAAGCCTCGCGGCGGTCAACGAACTAACACCCGAAATCGCGCCGGTCGCCGATGGTTTCAGCGTCGTCACGGATTTTGAAGGCAATCCGTTAGGCGTTATTCAAACCACCGAAATCCGTCATCTGCCTATTATGGAAGTTGACGCGCAGTTTGCGTTTGACGAAGGCGAAGGCGACCAAAGTCTGGAATATTGGCGCGATGTTCATTGGCGCTATTTTACAAAAGAAGCGGCGGAATTAGATTTAGAATTTAACGGAAAATCGCTGATTTGTTGCGAAAGATTTAGATTATTATTTACCGATTTAGAATGAAGAAATTATTTTGGTTAGATAAAAATTGTTCGGTTTGTGAACAAAGCAGATTGTTTATTACAGAAGATATAACCAACGAGAGACTTTATTTACATTGCGAAGAATGTGAAATGGCATGGCTGAATCCGGAAGAAGCCGGAATTGCCGACAAAGGTTTTCTGGCAATTAATCCTAATTTTAAAACACGAATGCCAGGTATTGATAAGATTCAAAAATTTGGCTGGACAAAATACAAGCTAAAATCAATCTAAGAATGAACTTTAAACTTCTCATTCAATACGACGGCACGGATTTTCACGGCTGGCAGGTGCAGGAAAACGAGCGCACCGTGCAGGGCGAGCTTGAACGCGTGATGGCTTTGCTCGAAGGCAGAGACGTTTACGTCTGCGGGTCGGGCAGAACCGACGCGGGCGTTCACGCCGAAGGTCAGGTCGCGAACATCAAACTTAAAAAGCAGTTCACGCCCGAAAAACTGCGCGCCGCGATCAACGGGAATCTGTGGCGCGATCTGCGGATTTTATCGGTCGAAAAAGCGGCAGACGATTTTCACGCACGGTTTAGCGCGCGCAGTAAAACTTATCTTTACCGCGTCGTCAATACGCCGGTGATTTCGCCGTTCTGGGCGCGTTACGCGCATCACGAAACGCGTCCGCTCGATGTCAACCGGATGAACGACGCGTCGCGTTTGTTTTTGGGCGAACACGATTGGTCGGCGTTTTGTTCGGCGCAGTCCGATAGCGAAAACAAGGTTCGGACAATCACGGATTTTTCGGTCGAATCGCATTGGGACGCGCGGGCGCAGGCTTTGATCATCCAATTTCGCGTCACCGGCAACGGATTTTTGCGCTATATGGTGCGTTCGATCGCCGGAACTTTGCTCGAAGTCGGGCGCGGCGAAAAAGATTTTGATACAATTCAAACGGCAATCGTCGGTGGCAACCGCTATTTAGCGGGCGCGACCGCTCCGGCGCACGGGTTGACATTGCTCAAAGTTTATTACGAATGAGAACCGATTTTCAGCAAATTATCGAATTACCTTGACGGGCATATCAGGAAGGTTTGCTATTTTTTATCGACGAAGGAATTTTGAACGAAACTTTGCGGCGCATTACAAAAGATTTGGGAAATCACGGAATTGAGTATAGTTTGATTGGTGCGGTCGCGCTCAATCAACACGGCTACCGGCGTTTTACCGAAGATATTGATTTGCTTTTGACGCGCGAAGGTTTGGAAAAATTTCAAAAAGAGCTGGTCGGACTTGGCTATCGTCCGGCATTTGAAGGCGCGACAAAAAAATTTCGGACGACCGAAGAAAACGTCACGGTTGAGATAATTACGAGCGGCGAATTTCCCGGCGACGGCAAGCCGAAACCAGTTATTTTTCCGGATCCGAATGATGTTTCGGTAGAAATTGACGGGATAAAAACGCTGACTTTGGAAAAATTGATCGAACTGAAACTGGCATCGGGAATGACTGCGCCGCATCGTTTGAAAGATTTGGCAGATGTCCAGGAATTGGTAAAGATAAAAAGGTTATCCGCCGATTTTGCCAAAAAGCTAAATCCTTTTGTGCGCGAAAAATTTCTGGAATTGCAGAAAGCGGTTGAGGAATCGGGCGAATGAAAACGTTAGGATTGATCGGCGGCACGACCTGGGTTTCGACCGTTGATTATTACAAATACATCAACCAGCTGACGGCGGAAAGGCTCGGCGGATTGAATTCTGCCAAGGTTTTGATCTATTCCTTAAATTTTGAAGAATTGAAAACGCTGTTTGAAACGGGCGAGTGGGAAAAAGTCGCGGAAATTTTATCCCGTATCGCGCAGAATCTTGAAAACGCCGGCGCGCAAGCCCTGCTGCTTTGTTCAAATACCATTCACATTGCCGCCGAAGAAATCGAGCGTCAGATCAATATTCCGTTGATTCACATTACGGATTCGACCGCCCGGGAAATTCAAAAACTGGATCTGAAAAAGGTCGCGCTGCTCGGCACGAAATTTACGATGGACAGCGATTTTTTTAAAGAAAGGCTTTTGCGATCCGGTATCGAAACGATCATTCCGAACCGGGAAGAACGCGATATTATCAACCGGACGATTTTTGAAGAGTTCGGCAAGGGAGTTTTTACCAACGAAGCGCGGCAAAAATATCTGGAAATTATCGAAAGTTTACGCAAACGCGGCGCGCAAGGCGTGATTTTCGGATGTACGGAAATCCCGATGCTCATCAAACCCGAAGATTGCCCGCTGCCGAGTTTTGACACGACCTTGATTCACGCACGGGCGGCGGTTGAATTTGCTTTAGCCGATTGATTTATTATGCTGATTTATCACATTGTGTTGCCCGAAGTCTGGGAAAAATTCAAAGACGAATACGAATACGAAGCCGAAAGTTTGCGCATCGAAGGCTTTATCCATTGCAGTTACCGCAACCAGCTCGACGACGTTCTGGCGCGCTATTATAAAAACGCGGGCAAAGTTCTGATTCTGCATATCAATCTCCATTATTTGACCGCAAAATTTATTGCCGAACCTTCGACAATGCGCGAGATTTATCCGCATATTTACGGGAAGATCAATAAATCGGCGATCGTTGATGTCGAAGAAAGAATTGTAAATTAAATGCACGAAAATTTCGCGAAAGTCGTCAAACCGAAATCCCTTGAAGCCGAACTGCTCGCCGAGATCGATCCGGCGCGTCTGCCGCAGCACGTCGCGATCATTATGGACGGCAACGGACGCTGGGCAAAACAGCGCGGAAAGCCGCGCATTTTCGGGCATCGCGAAGGTGCCGAATCGGTGCGCGCGATTCTTGACACCTGCGCGCGTTTAGAGATCAAAGCCGTCACGCTTTATGCTTTTTCGACCGAAAACTGGAAGCGTCCCGAAGACGAAGTTTCGGGTTTGATGCAGATGCTCAAACTTTATCTGAAAAAGGAACTGAAAACCGTCCATAAAAACAATATTCGTTTTCAGGCGATCGGGAAGATCGAGGGTTTGAGCGCGGATTTGCAAAAACAGCTCGCCTCGGCGATGGAATTTACGTCAAAAAATACGGGCACGGTTTTGAGCGTCGCGCTCAATTACGGCGGACGCGCCGAAATCACGGAAGCGGCAAAAAAAGCGGCAAAGAAAATTGTTGAAAACGGAAAATCCCTAGATGATCTGAGCGAAGCGGACATCGAAGCGAATCTTTACACGGCGAATTTGCCCGAAGTTGACTTGCTGATCCGGACGAGCGGCGAATTTCGCATCTCGAATTTTCTTTTATGGCAATTGGCTTACAGCGAAATTTACGTGACGCCCGTGCTTTTTCCCGATTTTCGCCGCGCCGAAATTTTCAAAGCGATTCTCGATTTTCAAAAACGCGAACGCCGCTTTGGCGGGGTCGAAGCCAAATAACAATACTTTTATGAACAGCCGCCTTTTGACCGCGCTGATCGCGCTGCCGATTTTAATCCTTTCAATCATTTTGCCGTCGCTTTTGCCGCAGTTTCCGCAGACGAACTGGCTTTTTCTGATCATTGCCGGGCTCGCGCTCGGCGCCGGACTGTTTGAATTTTTCAGCTTAACGAAAAAACTCGAACTCAAAGCGGATGCCGGAGTTGCTTATTTGGGCGCGGCGGCGTTTTTTGTCGCGTTTCTTTTCGATGCGCCGCGAAATGCGCCTGATCTTTTGAGTTTGACCCTGGCGCTTTTTCTGATCCTGGTTCTCGTGACGCAAACTTTTCGCTTTCAGACGGATTTTTCAAAAATGCTGACCGGCGTCGGGGTGACGGTTTTGGGCGTTTTGTATATCGCGTTTCTCGGCGGATTTTTGATCTCGATGCGCGTCGGCTTTACCGAAACGCTCGTTCCGCATCTTTCGACCAAACTTTTGGGATTTTTCTTTCTCGTCGTGATGGGCGCGGACGCGGGCGCGTATTATGTCGGCAAAAACTTCGGCAAACATAAGCTCGTGCCGAAAATTTCGCCCGGCAAAACCTGGGAAGGCGTGGTCGGCGGACTCGTTTTGAGTTCGGGGTTTGCCGCTCTTGCATCTGCCACGTTTTTCCCCGAATTGCCCTATAAATTCTCGATTCCGCTGGCGATCGTGATGTCGCTCGTCGGGCTTTTCGGCGATCTTGCAGAAAGCGCGATGAAGCGCGGTTCAAAGACAAAGGACGCGGCAAACATCCTGCCCGGACACGGCGGACTGCTTGACCGACTCGACAGTTTGCTTTTCAATGCGCCGATTCTTTATTATTTCGCGCGATTCTTTTTTTAAACCGTCCGGATAACAAAAAGTTTTATATTAATCGCCGCAAAGGTTTTTTAAAAATTCATTCGTTTCATCAATTCGACAAAGCGCGGTTCATTTCGGAGATTATTCCATTTCGGTTCGACCCTGAGAAAGACCATATGCACATCTTTCTCCGCAAAACCTTTTTCCAGATAATCGAGGGCTTTTTGCGTTTCGCCGAGTCCGTTGTAAACGAGCGCGAAATGATACGGCGGAACGTAATTCGACTTTGAAACTTTCAATAATTCGTCAAGAATAATTCGAGCTTCAGCCGTTTTACCGTTTTTCGCCAGAGCGTAAGCACCGAAAGCGATCGACCAATTCTGCGTCGGCGAAAACTTTTTCGCTTCATTTCCTTCGCTGAATGCTTTATCAAATATTCCTTTTTCGATATACGCGCTCGCGGCAAAAAGATGCGTCATCCAAAAACTCGGTTCGAGATCGATCGCCTTTTGTAAATTTTCGATTGCTTCGTCAACCTTTCCGGCGTGGAGCAGAAATTGTCCTTCGAGCGCATTGGTTCGCAAATTCAGCGGTTCGATTTCCTTGGCGCGTTTGATTTCGGCGAGTGCTTCGGAATGCCGTCCGAGATTGGACAGCAGATGCGCGTAAGCCTGGTGTGCGTCTGCGCTGTTCGGGTCGAGTTCGAGCGCGCGCTTATATTCTTTTTCCGCACTCTGCCAATCCCAATCGTAGAAAAAAATGATAAATCCGAGCGCGGTGTGCGCGTCGGTGAGCGTTTCGTCAAGCTCGACTGCTTTGAGCGCGGCGGCTTTTGCTTTCGGCATCGCGTCGCTTGAATCAACGTCGCTCGTGAGCGAAAAACTACGGTAAGCGTCGGCAATTCCAGCGTAGGCGAGCGCGTAGTTCGAATCGAGCGCAATCGCCTGTTTGTAATATTCGATGCCTTTCTGCGCCTCGTCGTAATTGAGTTTGTAATGGTGAAAACGACCTTTCATGTAAAGCTGATACGCTTCGACATTTTCCGTGTCGCGTTTGCTTAACCGCCTGCGTTCGTCGCCGTTTAAGGTCAGAGATAAAGCCGCCAGAACTTTCTCCGAGATCGAATCCTGGACGGCAAAAATATCGGTAAATTTTTCATCGAATTGTTGCGACCAGAGAGTTTTTCCGTCGCTCGTGCGGAGCAGTTTCGCCGAAATTCGGATGCGGTCGCCCGCCGTTTGAATCGTTCCGTCGAGAACCGCTTCCGTCGCAAGCTCGCGTCCTGCGGCGAGCGAATCCTGTTCGAGATTTCCGAATTTGCGAACTGCATTGATCGGACGCACGGTGATTTCGCCGCGTGAAAGTTTTGAAATCAAAGTGTCCGCCATTCCGAGTTCGAGAGATTCGTTGCGGTTTTCGGCAACCAAAGGCTTGAACGGCAAAACGGCGATCGTTTTGATTTTTGTATCGGAAGTCGAACTTTTACCGTTATTCCAAAAATAAAAAGAGGCGGCGAACGCGAAAATTATTAAAATCAGCGCAACTGGAAGAAGTTTTGATTTCTGATTGTTGGCTTTCGATTTAAAGTTTTCGGTTTTGGATTCATCTTCATTTGTTTTTATTTGCGGTTGAATTTCTGTCGTAGCTAAACCGCCCGCTGACGCAGGCGGTACTGGCATCTGACGAACTTCGGCGACAAAACGAAAACCGTGTCCGCGCACGGTTTCGATAAATTTCCCGTGACCTGCGCGTTCGCCCAAAACGTTTCGCAAGATCGAGATGTTTTTGTCTAAATTGTTTTCCTCGACAAACGCGCCTGCCCAGATTTCGTTTAGGAGTTCGTCTTTACTCGCCAGATGATTTCCGCGCCTTACGAGCGCGTAAAGCGTGTCGAAAGCCTTTTCCGAGAGCGGAATTTTCTCGTTTTCGCTCCATAAAATGTGTTCGGAAACGTCCAGACGGAAATTTTCAAATTCATATAACTCTTTGTTGGCGCTAGACATAGCTGTTTTTCAGAAAAGCGTCAGAAAACTTTCAGAAAATCCGAAAGATTCTTTTTCCACGTTTTTGTGATTATGACATTCATCAGCCGCAAATAAAACGAATCGGCTGAAACAATTCAAAAATTAAGAGGAAAAAAGATGAAAAATAAATCAATCAAAACAATTGGTACGATTCTGACAATTTTAATGATCGCGGCTTTCGCCAATATTTCGGTGCTCGCACAGGACAAAAATGACGACCAGCCAAACGAAAATCAAACGCGGGAAAATTCTCCACAAAACAGATTCACCGGACTTTTAGAAGGCTCGTGGAATGTTCAGGTCACGCGGCGAAATTGTCAGTCGGGCGAAGCGACCGCTTCATTTCCGACAATGAGTAATTTTAATCAGGGCGGCACGATGAACGATTACGGCATCGCGATGGCTCCGGCGGGGCGCGGTCCGAGCTTCGGCGTTTGGAATCATCAGACGGGTCGGCGCTTTACGAATAATTTTCAATTCTTCCTGTTCGGCGCGGACGGCGTGACGACCGGCAGACAAATCGTCCGGCGGCAGATCGAAGTCAACCGTTCTGGAAACGAATACACCGCGACCGGCGCAGTTCAAGTTTTCAATACTGCCGGAACCGTCGTTGCAACCATTTGCACCACCGAAACAGCCGTCAGATTTGAGTAAAGTTCTCGCGCATTCCGAATCGGCAGGCGAGTGCTTGCCGATTCGGAATAATCGAAAACGGGAACTCAGGAATTTTAAGGACGAGTTAGCAAAGGAGAAAATCATGATGAAAAAAATTATTCAAAGACGATTATTTATTATTTCGATGTTTATCGCTTTAACGGCAACGACGGCTTTTGCACAGGGAACGGGTTTTAACTTTCAGGGTCGCTTAAACGACGGCGCGAATCCGGCAAGCGGACAATACGATTTGCAGTTTCGGCTTTACAGCGCGATTACCGGCAGCGGACAACTCGGTTCGACGATCGCACGTCCGGCGACGGTTTTGATCAATGGCGTGTTTAGCGTCAACCTCGATTTCGGTTCGACGGCGTTTAATAATCCGAACGCCGTCTTTCTGGAAATCGGCGTGAAACCCGGTGGTTCGCCGAATGCTTACACGATTCTCGGACCGCGCCAGCAATTGACGGTCGTGCCGTTTGCTGTCAGAGCGAATAATGCCACGACCGCCGATTTTTCGACAAACGCGGCGAACGCGACCAATGCGGCGTTTGCAACGAACGCGACCAATGCGACGAACGCAACAAGTGCGACCAACGCGCTCAGTCTCGGCGGCGTTTCGGCTTCGGGCTACGCTCAGCTCAACACAGTAAATACGGGCGATCTAAGAACAAATGGCGCACTGGCAATTACCGGAAACGCTTTTCAACCCGTCACGTCATACGGTTTTGCTAAAGCAATGATCGAAGTCAGTAGAAGTGGAACGATTTTGCGTTGTTATAACGGTATAACAAATTCATCAACGAATGGTTGTGGATTTACGATCACCACACCGGCGGGAACTGCGTTTGGAATTTATCGAATCAATTTCGGATTTGCCGTTTCCAATGTCTTCGTTTCCGCGACAGTGCAATATGAAGAAACCAACGGCAACGGCAATAACAATGGAGGCGTGAACTACCGCAACTTCGATAATACGACGATCGAATTTTTCACCTATTCGCCTAATATTCCGCAAGATACGGTCAGTAAACATTTTACGTTGATCTTATTTTGAAGAACCCGGTAAATCGGTGAGTGATTATCAAATTGATAAAAATCGGGAACGGCAGCGCAAACGCCGCAAATGGTTTGTGAAAAGGAAAGACAATGACTATTCATCAACGAAAACCAGCTATAATTTCGGCACTTTCGATCTTATTTTTCGCGCTTTGTTTTATGTCAAGCATTTCGGCGCAGATTTTGAAACCCGGCGAGATAATTTACAGCCGTCAAGGAACGCTCGGCGGCTGCAGCGATGCGGGCGTCTGGGCGGTCGGGCAGGACGGCTCGAACGACCGTTTTATCACGCAGGGTTTGCATCCGCGCATTTCGCCCGACGGACGACTGATTTTGTTCAAACGCTTTGCGACGAACGGCGCGTGCGGACCGTTTACGAACGGCTCGCCGCAATGGTGGACGCGCGATCTGGCGACGCGGCAGGAAACGAACATTTCAAACAATTTTCTGATTTCCTACGGGCACGACTTTTCGCCCGAAACCAATCGCGGCGAAAGTCAGATTATTTTTGACGACCTGACAGGGATTTGCCGGATGAATTCGGACGGCACGAATCGCGTCTGCAATTTTTTCACGCCGCGCCAGTTCGGACATCTGAGCGTGCGCGGCGGCGATTCGCTCGTCGCGATGAGCGTTTACGACACTAATTTTCCGGCGGTCGCGGGACTTTCAACCTTTGCCTACGACTTCCAGAATCTAACGAAAATTCCGAACACGGCGAACGGCGATCTCAGTCCGGCATGGTCAAACGACGGGCAGTTTATCGGCTACGCCTTTGTTCCGTCGGGTGGTCGCAGCGAACCGTATTTTTTTAGTAATCTTTTCAAAATCAAACCTGACGGCACGGGCAAAACGCAGCTCACGAATTTCGTTAATCCGCCGAACGGCGAAGGTTTCAGTTACAGCTTAGTTTGGACGAAGGATAATTCGACGATTCTCAACGCGGCGCGTATTAACGGCGTGGCGGGAATTTACAAGATTTCCGCGAACGGCGGCATTCTCGGGACGATCCCCATCACACCGGGAGCCGCGCCGGAATGGGTTGGCGGGATCGCGCCGCCGTATTCCGAACAGCAAACCGCGTCGTTTGGCGGCGGCGTTTCGGCAAGCGGCAATTACACGCTCGTTGACACCGCCGGACAAGCCTTCGCGGGACAAACTTCAGCCGGTGGAAACTTTAATCTGCAAAGCGGTTTTTGGGCAAATCTGCCTGCGTTGCGCGCACCTTTCGATTTCGACGGCGACGGCAAAACGGATATTTCGATCTTCCGTCCATCGGTCGGCGAATGGTGGTATTCAAGAAGCGGCAATGCGCAAACCTCCGTGCTTCAGTTCGGAACAAGCACGGACAAACTCGCGCCCGCCGATTTTACCGGCGACGGTAAAACCGACATCGCTTTCTTTCGTTCGTCAAACGGTTCCTGGTTTATCTTGAGAAGCGAGGATTTTTCGTTCTATTCGGTGCCTTTCGGCACTTCGGGCGACGTTCCCGTTCCGGCGGATTACGACGCCGACGGCAAAGCGGACGTCGCGGTTTTTCGTCCTTCGACGAATACGTGGTTTATTTCGCTCACTTCGGGCGGCACTTCGATCGGTAATTTCGGCGCGGCGGGCGATGTTCCGACGGTTGCCGATTACGACGGCGACGGGAAAGCCGACATCGCGATCTATCGTCCATCGGCGGGTCAATGGTGGATTCAGCGCAGCAATCTCGGTTTGGTTGCTTTTCAATTCGGTTCGTCAACCGATAATCCAGTGCCGGGCGATTACACAGGCGATGGCAAAGCTGATGCCGCTTTTTGGCGACCTTCGACCGGAGTTTGGTTTATCTTGCGTTCTGAAGATAATTCCTTCTTCTCGGTTCCGTTCGGAACATCAGGCGATATTCCCGCGCCGGGTGATTACGACGGCGACGGCAAATTCGACACGGCGATTTTCCGTCCGTCAAGCTCGACATGGTTCATCAATCGCTCAACCGCCGGAACCCAAATCGCCCAATTCGGTGTGAACGGCGACAGACCTGTTCCGAATGCATTTGTGCCGTGATCGCGTCGAATAGCGGTGTTTGCGGCGGAATTTCTTCCACAATAAATTTTCAATCTACTTTATAAATCTCCGGCGCAAATAGCCGGACTTAATTTTAAAATTCTATCTTCCGAGTTGCACCACGTTTGACGGAGCGGAAAACGCGCCGCCGCGCAATGTTTTCACGCGGTATGAATAATTGCCATATTTTATCGGCGCGCGATAGTTTGTTTGATTTGCGCCGGTTCTCAAAATCTCGACAAAATTTCCGCTTGTCGAGGCGGCGCGTTCGACGACAAAACCGTCTTCGTCTCCCGAATTGTCCTGCCACGAAAGTCTGATGCTGTTTGAAGTTCGACTGCCGACGAGATTGGTCGGACTCGCCAGAACGCTCGCCCCGACGACGAAAAGCGTGATGCTCTGCGGCGGCAAACTGACGTTTATCGCGTTGCCAGCAACCGAAACATCCGTCAAACGATTGATCTGATTTGCCGAAGTTAGTTGCCAGACCTGCGCTGCGCCGGTATTCGCGAAATTCGCTAAATTGATCCTGGTCGTCGCCGCATTCGCGATTTTATTGACGACCATCACGGTCAGCGCGCCGTCTGATAAGCGAATCGACGCAAAAGCCGAAACTTCGTCCGGATTCGGAACCGTCGCCGAAACGCTCGTCTCGCCGAAACCGCGATTTTGATTGTCGTAGTTGCGAAACATTTTCATCGCCTTAAAGGTCGGCGTTGCCGAATCGGGCGTTGTCCAGCGCGTCGCCAGATCCATTCCTTCGCGCCCTAAGATTCCGTAAATATCGGCTTGCGCGGTTGCGCCGTTGATATTGTTTTCCGCGCCCCAATTATATTCGGTCAAACCGATCTTCGTGTTCGGATAATACTGCACGACCCAGTTTTTCATTCGCGGAATGAGTTTGACCGGCGTGTTGATCCAGCTTTCGTCCGTGTAATTCGTATCCCAGAGCGAGCGCGTCGAACGATTGCGCCGCGTTTGCATCGCGGTTGACACATCGCTCGAGAATTCGCCGCCCTGCGGGTAATAATGAAGCGTGAAAACATCCAGAATCCGCCGTCCGTTGTTTGTTTCGTAGTTTTTGAATTGCTGCAGCAGCCACGGCATATAATCCATATTGCCGTGCGCGGCGCGGTCGGGATATGTCCAATTATGCGTCGGCGCATATTGCTGGTCGTAGCCCGAATAGAGATAACCGCTCCAGCCCCATTCTTCGGGACCCCAAATTTGCGCGTTCGCGTCACTCGTTTTGATCATCGCGCCGTAATCGCGCATCCGCGTGTAAATTTCGTCCATCGTCGCGCCCGTCGGGGCAACGTCGCGGTGGGTCGAAAACCAGATCGAATGTTCGTTGTCGAGAATGTAATAGCGCAAACCGTTCGTTTGAGAATTTCCCCAACGCGAGATCAGATGCTGGATCCAGCTTTGCTGAAACGCGACCGAGTTCGGCACGCTGGCATCGGTTTTGTCGTTCCCGGTCACGAATTGCCCGTTTGTCCGAATCCCGTTTCCGGCATCGGGAAACCATTGCCAGTCATTGCCCGTCTGCGCGCCGTATTTGTTGATGGAAAAGCTCGCCAATTTTTCGCGGTTCGCTCCGACTTTCGCGATCCAGTCGATGATCGGGACGGTCAAAGCGGGCTGCGCGTTGCCGTTTTTGCTGTTTTGAATAAACGTGTCGCCCGCTTCGCCCGCAACATTGACGCCCGCAATGCTTTGAAAATACCAGTCGTTGGCGCGGTTATCGGCGTTTAATTGCCAGTTATAGCGCGTCGTCGTGTTGCCGCCGTGTCTGTTTAAGGGCGCGTTCAAATCAAGAAGCTGCGCGGTCGTCGCGAAAGCCGTCCCGTAAATCAGCGGATTTATCGCGTGCCGATTGAGATTTGCGTCAACCTGGATCAAGACCGAATTGGGCGGCGTGGGCGGCGGAGTTCCGCCGATTAAAGTAATTTCGTCAATATAAAAAACCGGCTGCGCAGTGCCGACTCGGTCCTGAATCCAAACTCCGTCCATCGTCGCGCTCGAACCCATTCCGAGCTGCGAAAGCGGGATCGTGATTTGCTGCCACGCGTTTGCCGTCAAAGGATTTAGTGAAACTGCCGTCTGCGGATTGCCGCCCGATGTCGCATTAACCTGCAAAAGCTGCCCGCCGCCCGAGCCGCCGTGAATCCAGAACGAAAGATGCGTAAAACCCGCGGTCGAAAACGCGGCGTGATGAAAATAGATTGCCTGCCATGCGGCGGTCGATGTGACGCTCGCCGAAGCCGTTCCGCTCTGCACCGGATTTGAATTGTTCAAATTGACCTGTGCCCAGCTCCAATTTTCCCAGCCGTTTTGCAGGGAATCAGTGTAAATCGTTTGATTCTGCGCTTTGGCGGTTGAAAAAGCGATCAAAACGAATAAAAAAAATAAAACGAAACTAAAATTTAGCAAATGTTTTTGCGGCATA
>CADEFG010000018.1 GCA_902826505.1 uncultured Acidobacteriota bacterium | reverse complement strand
TTTCTCTTCTTTTTGCCCTAAGATTTCGGTAAATCTCGGGGTTTTTTTCTAGCCAGAGCCCATTTTGATACGCTATACTTTTCCTGTAAACCATAAGTCTTTCTTAACTAATATCTTTAGTTCAATGGGTTCAGATATGCGAAAATTTTTTTTCATTCTTTTGCCAACCATTTTTTCGATCGTTTTTTTAGGATTAAATTTACAAAAACAAGCCGCCCAGAAAAAACATGTTTTTGAGGTTGCGAGCGGCAACACGCCGCACCGATTTGAATTAAATCTTCAAGAACCGTATTTCAAAGATCGCAACCCGCAAACAAAAAGTTCGCAGATCAAAAATATTCAGGTTTTCGGCGAAAAATCAGGCATTGCTTATACAAACGACACGCTTTTCAGAACCGATGACAACGGCGAAAACTGGCGCGAAATTACGTTGCCGCGCGGATTTGACGAAACGATCAGCGGAGTTTCGTTTGATGAAAAGGCAAGTTGGGTGGCTTTAGCCGACCAAAAAAATGCGCGTCTGGCAATTGCCAAAACCTCGGATGGCGTTAATTGGACAAAAATTCCGGTAACTTTGAAACCTGATCATTTGCAGGAAGCAAATTTGAATAATATTGATGTCATCGGATACTCACCGGAAAACGTTGTTTTGAGGGTTTATCTGACTTCGAGCGCAAATTTTCTCAGACAAGTTTTTTATAAAACCGAAGATGGCGGCGAAAATTGGGAAATGTTCTCAGAATCAATGACCGATGGCGGCTTCGGCTCTGAATTGACTGAAAAAATCGGCAGTGGAACCATAATTCAGAAAGCCTGGTTCGGCAATAATCTTTGGCGTTTAACCACAAACGGAAACTGTGAAGGCTTCAAAACAGGCTGTTGGCAGGAAACAAAAATTTTCGCTTTAAATAAAGAAATCACACCGCCGCAAATAAAAGAAATTTCACGAAACGAGAAAGAAAAAGCCAGACTCGAAGCCAATAATTCAATTTTTGCACTACCGCCGAATGGCACGACGCGCATCAGTTTGAATCGCGGGTTTGATAAATGCACGGCGGCAACTGCGACGCAAATGCAGACCTGGTGGAATAACTCGCCGTTTTATGATGTCAATATTTATCTTTCGGGAAGAAATCGCGGTTGTTCGCAGCCGCAATTGACGGCGGCTTGGGTGAATAGCGTTACAACCCAAGGTTGGGGCTTGATCCCGACAGTTGTTGGATATCAATCGCCATGTTCAGTTTGCACAAGTTGCCAAAAACACAGTTCGGATGCGGCGACCGCCGAAACTCAGGGGCGCGGTGAAGCCGACATCGCGATCGCGGACGCCAGCAACCTCGGATTAACGCAAGGAACAGTGCTTTATTACGATATGGAGCGTTACGACGATCTCAGCGGAACGGGCGCGTGTTCGACTCCGACCAAAGCGTTCCTGAAAGGTTTGACCGACCGTTTGAAAGAGCTCGGCTATCTTTCCGGCGTTTACGGTTCACCTTTTAATGCGAACGGCGATTGGATAAATATTCCGCCCGCCAGTCAGCCCGACATTGTTTGGCTGGCGCGTTGGAACAATATCATGAGCGTTTGGGGCGTAGCGCCGCTTCCTGATACTTTTTGGACAAATCATCAGCGAATTCATCAATGGCTCGGACCGCGCGATGAAACGTGGGGCGGCGTAACGTTTAATATTGATAACAATATCTCGGATGCGCCGGTTGCCGGAATCGCGATTGCCAAAAACAAATCAGCCGATTTTGACGGTGACGGTAAAACCGATATTTCCGTTTGGCGACCCGAAACAGGTGTTTGGTATGTTGCCAACAGTTCAAATGCAAGTTACACAATTTTAAATTTCGGACTCTCAGCCGACATTCTCGCACCGGGCGATTATGACGGCGATGGGAAAACTGATTTTGCCGTCTGGCGAGCCGCGACAGGCGTTTGGCATCTTTATTCGCGTTCGATCTATCGTTCATATCAATTCGGCTCAAACGGCGACATTCCGGTCGCCGCCGATTACGACGGCGACGGCAGAACCGATATGGCGGTTTTTCGTCCTTCAACCGGCGTTTGGTATATCGCCAATAGTTTCGACAGCCGGGGAACTTCTTTTCGTATCGAACAATTCGGTTTGAGCGGCGATAAACCCGTGCCGGGTGATTACGACGGCGACGGACGCAGCGATTTAGCGGTTTTTCGACCGTCGGACGGAAATTGGTATCTGCTCCAAAGCACGGCAGGTTTTGCTTCAATTAATTTCGGACAAAACGGCGATAAACCTGTTCAGGCAGATTATGACGGCGACGGGAAAACCGATCTGGGCATTTACCGCGACGGTGTTTGGTATCTGTTTCAAAGTCAGGCAGGCGTTGCCGTCACACAATTCGGCTTGACAAATGATAAACCGGCGGTTGGTGATTATGACGGCGATCAAAAATCGGATTTGGCAGTTTTTCGTCCCGACACGGGCGTTTGGTATATTTTGCAAAGTCAGGCAGGATTAAATATTGTCCAATTCGGAATCATGACCGACAACCCTGTTCCGGCGGCTTACACGCCTCAAAATTGAATCTTTTAATACGGACTTAACCTCGAATTAAGAAGTTTCTAACGAGGCAAGTTTATAAATAAGTTTGCGGAACTCAATTTGCCTAAAAAATAAGTGCCTCTTTGTATTTACCCATTGGCAACTTTTCATAAGTAAAATTATGAACTAAGTAATAGTGTGTTAATTCAACAATTAGGCATTTTTTGCGAAATTATGTGGTAATTTTTGGTGTGAAATTTGTAAAGTCTTTAAAGATAAATATCCAAAAATCAAAATGTAAAATCCGAAATTCAAGATAGTTTTGCGTAAATAATTATTTAAATGGCAATTTTGTTCCATAGATTTTATTAAAATATTAGAGGTTAAAAAGATAAATGAATAAAAATTTTTCGATAAAATTTTTAACAATAGCGATGTTCTGCTTGCTAATCGGCATCGCACAGGTTTTTGCCCAATCACAAGGTAGCACGGGCAGTATTACCGGAGTTGTTGCAGATTCGACCGGTGCGGTTGTTCCGAATGCAACAGTTACCTTAACAAGTAAAGATACAAATGCAACTCAGACGGTAACTTCCAGTGAAGACGGGCTTTACCGCTTTGTTTTACTCCAACCCGGTGAGTATAGCGTCAAAACGAAGGTTGCCAATTTTGCAGAACAAACTCTTACTGTAACCGTCTTTGTTGGTAGAACAGTTGACGCAAATTTCACGCTTGGTGCGGGAAATGTCGGTGCCGAAGTGACGGTTACTGCCGAGGGAGTTCAAACTACCACAAGCAACTTTGACTCCGTTCAAACCGATTCGTCAATCACAAATTTACCGATTAACGGACGAAAATTTCAGGATTTTGCAACATTAACTCCGACCGCCCAAATCGACCCTTCGCGCGGACAGATTTCGCTTTCTGGTCAACGCGGTATTAATTTTAATATCAATGTTGATGGGGTTGATTTTACTCAGCCGTTTTTTGGCGGTATTCGCGGTGGCGAACGCTCCAACGCCGCTCCGACACTTCCCCAGGAATCGGTTCGTGAATTCCAAGTTGTCGCTGCCGGATATTCCGCAGAATTCGGACGCAGTTCGGGCGGTATTATCAATGTTGTTACTAAATCGGGAACAAATGAATTTCGCGGTTCGGCATTTTATGTAATTCGTCCTGAACAACTTGCCAGAGCAAACAGTTTTGCAAAGGCGTTGGCGGATCAAAGATTGGATGCGCTCGGGCTTGAAGCAACACTTGCCCCGACCCAACAACAATTCGGCGGTTCGGTCGGCGGTCCGATTTTCAAAGACAAACTTTTTTACTTTGCTTCATACGAGCAACAAAGATTCAGAGCGCCGCGTCAAATTTTTTATAATGCTTTGGCAGGTTTAACGCCAACGGCTTCGCAAACGGATGCTTTCAATTTTTATCGCGGATTAGAAGTTCCTTACCAATCAACAAATGATGCCAAAGTGCTGCTGGGTAAAATTGACTGGAACATTGGTGAAAAAAATCGTTTTAATGTTCGCTACAGCTTCAGCGACAATAACGCTTTAAATGCTGTTTCGACAGGCGAAACGGCGCTTGACCCGACAACTACTAACTCACTTTCAACAAACGGAACGGAAAAGAATCGAAATCACGGGGTTGTTTCGCAGTTGGTCAGCACAATTACATCTAATGTCATCAATGAAGCACGTTTTCAGTTTGCTTATGAAGAACGTCCGCGTATTCCAAACGATTTAATTGCGAACATCAATACGGCGATCGGTGTTTACGGAACAAGAAACTTTCTGCCGACTACGCAGTTTGATAAACGGACGCAGTTTGCCGATAGTTTGACGGTAATTTCAGGTAACCATTCATTAAAGTTCGGCGGTGAATTCAGCAACATTTTTGCGGATCAAAAATTTGGTTTTAACCAAACAGGCGTTTATACGTTTGCCGGATTGGCGGGCGGCACAGCAGGCATTTTAGATGCTTTATCCACAACTCGAACCGCCACAGTCCGAGGTCGATTTGATCAAACAACAGCTCGATATAATCAACAAATCGGAAATCTTGCCGCCGCTTATACGGTTCGAGAACTTTCCTTTTTCGGACAAGATGCCTGGCGCGTAACACCGAAATTTACGCTCAATTACGGGTTGCGTTTCGAAAAACAATTTAATCCGAGCGCCGAGGCAAATAATTCCGCCGTTCTCAATTTGATTAAAAACACGGCTTTTCCATTGCTTGGCGGCAAAGGTATTGACCCGAGTTTGATTCCCGACAGCGAAAATCAATGGGGACCGCGTCTCGGTTTTGCGTATGATCCGAAAGGTGATGGCAGAACAGTTATTCGTGCTTATTCGGGTGTTTATTACGCCCGCACACCGCTCATCGGGCTGGCTGCTCCGTTTAATAATTTCCGTGATCCGGCAGGCGATTTGTCAGTGACCATTGGTTCGCCCGCATTCACTGCGACCGGATTCAATCAAGCAACCTTTGAGGCACAGAATCCGCAGTATGTGACGATTCTCGGAGGAACAGGCTTTGCTCCAAATACTGTTTATCGGCAGTTTGCAATTTTGGGAATTAATCTGAACACTGTTTCGCTTGGTAGTTTGCCGACTTTGACAGCGGCACAATTGGGAACAATCTCTGACCGGATTCGGGCGGCAACAACAAATCCGCCCACGAATTTGGGTATTTATCAAAATGCCAACTTTGTCGGGATCACGAATGATTTCAAAAATCCGCGGTCGTTTCAATTCGGCGGCGGCGTTGAACATCAGATCGCCGATGGAATTACGCTCGGTTTAGATTTTTCGCTGGTAAATACCGTTCACCTGCAGCGCAATCGCGACATCAATTTACCGGCGCCAACCGGTGTGGACGCTGTTTCAGGACGCGTGCTGGTTAATCGGGCTTCGCGTCCGTTAACCCAACTCGGAACTATTCAACTGCGCGATTCGTCGGCTCGTTCGTTATATCGGGCGATCACATTCCGCGTCAACACCATCAAAAAGTGGGGACGCATCAACGCCTTCTACACACTTTCAAAATCAACTTCCGATGATGATAACGAACGCGATGCGGGCGGTGTTCTTTATGATAATCCATACAATTTGATTAATGAATACTATCTTTCAAATCTTGATCGTCGTCACCAATTCGTGGCAAATCCGGTTTTCTTCCTGCCGTATGGATTTGAAGTTTCGAGTGCGATTCGTCTTCGCTCAGGTCGTCCGTTTGAAAGCCGTGTCGGTGTCGATTTGAATGCTGACGGCAACAGTAACGAGCGTCCGATGCTCGTTCCGGGCGTTGAACTCCGGCGTAATTTTTTCATCAATCGTCCGCTTTATGATATTGATTTACGCGCTCAGAAGAGTTTCAAATTCGGTGAAAATCGCCGGTTGTCATTCTCGGCGGAATTCTTTAATATCCTTAATCGTTCGAATTTGCAGCTGAGCGGAACGGCAACGACAAACTATTGTGCCGTTTCAAACGCACGCTGCGGACTTGATGGGATTACGAACATCAACTTCGGACAAATTATCCAACAAACACCAACCGCCACAAATTTTGGCAAACTCAACTTAGCCGGATTAAATCCGGGTAGCCAGGTTTTCCAAATGCAGCTTGGTGCAAGACTTTATTTTTAGTTTTTCCTCACGAGGAAAAACCTTTCGCGGCACGCTTTCTTGTAAAGCGTGCCTTTTTTATTTGCTAATTTTGTTCCGAACGTGAAAAAATTCATTCAATGCGGATTTTGCATATTTCATCGGCGAGAACTTTCGGCGGCGGCGAACGTCATCTGGTTGATCTGTGTCGCGGCTTAAAGGAGCGCGGACACGAAGTTTTTGTCGTGCTTCGTCCGACGAATGAATGGCAGGACAAGTTCGATTTCTTGCCGCCGGAGAATATTTTTCATTCTTCGATCCGCAACGCTTTCGGGATTTTCAGCGCGCAGAAAATAGCCAATTTTGTTAATCGAAAAAATGTCGAGATCGTTCACGCACACGTCGCCCGCGATTATATTCCGGCAAGTCTTGTCTGCCGGACTTCAAAAAACGCGAAATTCGTGCTGACGCGTCATGTTCTTTTCCCGATGAAACCCTTTAACAGATTCGCTTTGCGAAATCTTTCGAAGGCGATCGCCGTTTCAAATCCGGTCGAAACAAACCTTCGTAATATTTTTCCGAAGGAAAAGATAAAGATCATCTCAAACGGCATCAATACTAAGATCTTAACGGGCGAAACGCGTCAAAAATTGCGCGAAGAGTTTCGTTTTCTGCACAATATTCCGTTTGACGCGCCGGTTGTCGGCACGATCGGCGAGCTGAAAGAATTAAAAGGTCAGCGCGATTTCGTGCTCGCAGCGAATGAAACGGCAAAACAGAGCAATGCCGCGTTTTTTGTCGTAGTCGGTAAAGATAATTCGACAAATCAACAATTCCGGCGTGATCTAAAGCGTTTGGTCAAGGTTTTTGATCTCGAAAAACGCTTTTTGTTTCTCGATTGGGTCGAAGATATGCAAACTCTGCTCGCGAGTCTCGATATTTTCGTTTCGGCTTCGCATTCCGAGAGTTTCGGTCTCGCGATCTTGGAAGCGATGGCAAATCGAACGGCGATCGTCGCGACCGAAACCGAAGGCGCAAAAGAGCTTTTAAAAAATGACGAAACGGCGCTGCTCGTGCCGGTCAAAGAACCTCTGAAACTTGCCGAAGCGATCGGAAATCTTCTGATCGCTTCGGAAAAACGCGAATTTCTCGCCAAAAACGCGCAGACGTTTGCCGAAAAACATTTTTCTTTGGATGAAATGATCGAAAAAACCGAGAATTTATACCGGGAAATCCTGCAAAATCACGCGGAAAAATAGAAAAAACAAACGAAATTTTTAAAAAATTCGTGAATTTTTAAAAATAATTCGAAATTTTTTCTGCTTTTCCACGTGTTTTTTCCCAAAAAACATAAAACATTTTCACTTTTCCATAAATTATTTGTGAAAAAACATAAAACTTTGCGGAAAAAACATAAAACTTTTCTCAAAAAACGTATGTTTTTTGGGAAAATTCACGCTATTTTTGATCAAAAATTTTCATTGATCCATTTCAGAGTTTGCGGAGCGCGGCGTTTGGCGTTGTCGTTTTGAAGAATCTCGTGTTTTAGCTGAATCAAATCTTGCACCTCGTCAATATCATACCAGGCAGGCGTTTCGCGCAGATGTAATTCGAGTTTGCGGATATTTTCAAAGACCTGTTCAAAGGTTTGCGGCGAGCTCCACGCAACGTTTTCAAAGATTTCACGCCGCAAAACACGCAATCCGATCAAATAAAAACCGCCGTCTTCGGTTTTTCCGAGAACAACATCCGAATTTGTTTCCAAATATTCAAAAGCCTGTTCGAGATAATCGAAAGGAAACGTCGGACTATCGGTTCCGATCATGACGACTTCTTCAAATTGCCGGGAAAACACGAATTCAAAGGCGTGAAACATTCGGTCGCCGAGATTTTCGCCTTTTTGTTCAACGAAAATATGATCTTTTTGCAAAGTTCGTTCTAAGTTTTTAAATTTATCCGCCGGAAAATACGCGACAAACGTGTCTTCGCAGACGGATTTTGCCTTGTTTTCCGCGTCTTGCAGAAAAGCGGCGGCGAGCTGCGCGCATTTTTCGGGCGAAAGAATCATTTCCAGACGCGTTTTGACATTTCCCGCCAGCGGAACTTTTGCCATAATAATAATTGCACGTTTCATCAGGAATAAATTTTAGCTTTTTTAGCATTTTAAGGTAAATATGGCAGACGGTTTTGAGATAGAAAATGCGGTGCGCGAGCGTTACGGCGCGGCATCGCAGGAAAAAGAAGACGCGCTTTGTTGTCCGGTCGATTACGACCCGCAATATTTGAAAGTTTTGCCGCTTGAGATCATCGAACGCGATTACGGCTGCGGCGATCCTTCAAAATTTGTCAAAACGGGCGAAACCGTTCTCGATCTCGGTTCGGGCGGCGGCAAGATTTGTTATATCGCTTCGCAGATCGTCGGCGAAACGGGCAAAGTTATCGGCGTTGACGCAAACACGGAAATGCTCGCTCTGGCGAATAAATACCGCGCCTCGATCGGCGAAAAAATCGGTTTTCAAAACGTCGAATTTCGTTACGGGAAGATTCAGGATTTGAAATTGGATCTGAATTTGGTTGACGAATATCTGAAAACAAATCCGATCAAAACGGCGGACGATCTTTTTGCTTACGAATCGTTCGTAACGAAAATAAAAAAGAAAAAAACTTTGATCGCCGACAATTCGATCGACGTTATTTTATCGAACTGCGTATTAAATCTCGTCAAACCCGAATTTAAGGAACAAATGTTCGCCGAGATGTTTCGCGTTTTAAGACGCGGCGGGCGGGTCGCGATCTCCGATATTGTCGCCGATGAAGATGTTCCCGAACATCTGCAAAACAACGCGCAGCTTTGGTCGGGTTGTATATCGGGCGCGTTTCGCGAGGATTTATTTATCGAAGCGTTTGAACGCGCCGGGTTTTACGGAATCGAGATCGTTAAGCGCGATGAAAAACCGTGGCGCGTGGTCGAAGGCATCCAATTTCGTTCACTGACGGTCGTTGCTTACAAAGGAAAGCAAGGCGCGTGTTGGGAACGCAATCAAGCCGTCATTTACAAAGGACCGTGGAAAAAAGTGATCGACGACGACGGACACGTTCTGGAACGCGGAAGCCGCATGGCAGTTTGCGACAAAACATTTCAAATTTATAAACGTGAACCTTACGCCTCGCAAATAATTACAGTCGAACCGCTCGCCGATATTCCATTGGAAAACGCCGAAGAATTCGATTGTCGAAGAAACGCGAAACGAAATCCGCGCGAATCGAAAGGTTTGGAATATAACGCGACGGATCTATCGGGCGCGGAATGCTGCGAACCCGGAGGAAATTGTTGTTGATGAAAAAATCATTGCAAGATTATCGAAAAGGCGCGACGGGTTCGCTGTTGGATGAATACGAAAAGGCGCTAGTTGAATTGAAATACGTTTTGCAGAATGTCAGCGAAGCGGATTATTCATGCGTCGTCGAAGGCGAAAGCGAGCATTGCTGTTCGATTCAAATCATCATGAATCACGTCGTTCGCGCCGGTTACGGTTATTCGAAATATATCCGCGACGCGCTTTCGATGGACACAAATCCGATCGAAGACAAACAAATTCCGCTGACGGAAATCGGCGGCGAGCTTGATAAAATGTTCGCTTACACCGCCGAAATCTTTGAAGGCGAACGCTCGATCACCGATGACGAAATAGAAACGATTTTTTTCAAAACACGCTGGGGCGTAGATTACAATATTGACCAGCTTTTCGAACACGCGATCGTCCATATTCTGCGTCATCGAAGACAGATACAAAAATTTTTACTGAAATTTGAAAGTTAATCTTATGCATTATTATAACGAAGAAGATTTAGGAAGATTCGGCGAGATCGCCAAACATAAACCCGAACTGTTTGAGAAGTTTCTCGCGTGGTATCAGGCTTGTCAGGAAGAGGGTGCGCTTTCAAAGCGTGAAAAGGCTTTAATCGGTCTGGCAGTCGCCGTCACGGTGCAATGTCCGTATTGCATTGACGCTTTTACAAACAGTTGTCTGGAAAACGGCTCGAATATGGAGCAGATGACCGAATCGATCCATCTCGCGTCGGCAATTCGCGGCGGCGCGTCGCTCGTTCACGGAATTCAATCGCATAACGCGCACGATAAAGTTTCAATGTGAATCGATTGGAAGTTTTATGACGGACGAAACGAAAAAAAATATGGTCGAAAATTACGTGCGGGCATATAACGATTTTGACATCGCGCGAATGTTGACGGATTTGCACGACCGGATAATTTTCAAAAACATTTCAAACGGCGAATTAACGCTTGAACTCGAAGGAATTGAGGCTTTTAGAGAGCAAGCGGAACAGGTCGTCGATTTTTTTACCGAACGAGAACAAAAAATTAAAAATATGGTTTTTAGTGAAGACGGTTGTGAAATTGATATTGATTACCGCGCAACGCTTGCCGCCGATTTGCCGAACGGGTTGAAGGCGGGCGACAAAATCGAATTGAAAGGAAAATCGATCTTTCGTTTTACCGACGGAAAAATCAGCGAAATCCAAGACCTTAGTTAAAAATATGCAAGCCGTCCAAATCACGCGTAATGGCAAACCCGCTTTGCCGGATTCACCGATCAGTTTTAGCCGAAAATTAAACGGCGGCGAGCTTTTTTCCGCCCGCGTTGACACTTTGCAGGTCAATGTCGGCAAACTCTGCAATCAGGCTTGCAAACATTGCCACGTCGATGCAAGCCCGGCGCGCACGGAAATTATGAAACGCGAAACGATTGAAAGCTGTTTGCGCGTTTTGCGTGAATTTCGGATAAAAACTCTCGACATTACGGGCGGCGCGCCCGAACTTAATCCGAATTTTCGCTATTTTGTGACCGAAGCGCGAAACGCGGGCGCACAAGTTTTGATCCGTCACAATCTGACGGTCATTTTCGAGAAAGATCAGGAAGATTTACCAGATTTTTTTGCCGCTTCGCAAGCCGAAGTGATCTGTTCTCTACCGTATTTTCTTGAGCAGCAAACCGATTCCCAACGCGGCACAGGTGTTTTTGAAAAATCCGTCAAAGCACTGCAAAAATTGAATGAGGTCGGCTATGGAACGAACGAAAAACTCGTCCTGAATCTTGTCTATAATCCGACGGGCGCGTTTTTGCCGCCGTCGCAAACAGCGATCGAAGCGGATTTTAAACGCGAACTGAAAACCCGCTACGACATTTCGTTTAATAATCTTTACACCATCACAAATATGCCGATCGCGCGTTTTCTAGACTGGCTGCGCCGTTCAAAAAACGAAGAAAGTTATATGACACGGCTGGTCAACGCCTTTAATCCTTCGACGCTCGAAGGATTGATGTGCCGCAACCTGATCAGCGTCGACTGGCAGGGAAATCTTTTCGATTGCGATTTTAACCAGATGCTCGAATTGTCGTTAAAAGAAGATTTGCCGCAAACGATTTTCGATTTTAGCTTAGAAAAACTAAACAGCCGGCAGATCGCCACTGCAAATCACTGTTTCGGCTGCACCGCCGGTGCCGGTTCGAGCTGCGGCGGAACGGTTGTTTAAAAATCGGCTGTTTGTTCGTCAAAAAAACGTTGCAGTTTTGCCGTAATCTTATCGCCGAAACATTTTTCGTCAACTTTTCTCACGCTTTTCAGACCGATTCCCGCCGAAGTCAAAAAAATCTCGTCAGCTAAGTTTATTTCGGCAAAGTCAGCGAATTTTTCCTCGATTGAAAAGTTTTCCAAAAGAAAACGGCGCGTTGTTCCCGCCAGACAACCGGTTTCAAGCGCGGGCGTCAATATTTTTTTATTTTTCAACCAGAAAATGTTCGCCATCGAAGCCGCCGCGACTTCGCCCTTTTCGTTTAATCGGAGCGCTTCGTCAAAACCACGCTTTTTGGCTTCTTCGAGAGCCAGAAAATTTTCCAGATAATTGCACGATTTTATACCGGCAAGCGGCGATTTTGAATTTATGGGAAACGGCGAAATACTTAACCGCAATTCGTTTTTTATTTCTTTCAAATCAGCCGTTGTGATCAACAGACTTGTTTTTTGCGGCGATTCGAAATTCCAGATGCCGCTTGCCGATTCATCAAAAAAAGTCAGTCGGGCGCGTCCTTTTTGGATTTTGTTTTGCAAAATTATCTGCAAGAAATTATTTTTGACGGTTTCTTCGTCAAAGTCGCCTAGATCAATATTCAGTTTCGCGGAATTGTCCTGCAATGGGCGCCAGTGTTTTTATCACAGAAATCGTTTCGCATTGTAATTCGCAATGTTTGTAAAAATTCATTTGCCGTAAAGCGCGGCGGATGAAATTGCGGAAACGGAAGTTTTGTCGGCAGGTAAGATTTGGAGATTGAGCGAAACGAATTTATGCATTATTTGAAATTTGTTGATTCAAACATTTCGTTTCATTGGTAGGTTAGCTAACCGCACGTTGACGCTGTTCTTGATATTGCGGAAAAACCAGATGAAATGTCGTGCCTTCGCCGACCCGGCTGTGTGTTTCGATTGTCCCGGCGTGTTCCTGAACAATGCCGTAGGAAACCGCTAAACCCAAGCCGGTGCCGCTGCCGACGCCTTTGGTTGTAAAGAATGGATCGTAAATCTTGCTCAAATTTTCCGGCGCAATGCCTTCGCCGGTATCGGAAACTTCGATGACGACTTCACCGTTTTCATTGAGCGCGGTCATCAAAGTAATTTGTCCGCCGCCGAACATTGCATCACGCGCATTGAGAATCAAATTCGTGAAAACCTGTTGTAATTTACCGGCGTTTCCGAGAATTTTCGGCGCGGTTTCCGAGTAGTTTTTGACGATTTCGATCTGCGATTTGCGCATTTGCGGTTCAAGCAGTTGAAGCGTGTCGTCAAGCAGTTTGTTGATGTTGACTTCGATAAAATCGGTCGAGTTTCCGCCGCGTGAAAAATTCAAAAGATTACCGGCGATGTTCGTGGCGCGTTCGGTTTGTTTCTGAACTTTGAGCAGCAGCGCGTGTTTCGGATCGGTTTCGGGAATCATTCCGAGAAGCATCTGCGTATAGCTTGAGACTCCGGTCAAAGGCGTATTGACCTCGTGCGCGACACCCGCGGCAAGCAGTCCGATACTCGAAAGTTTTTCGCTTTGCTGAAGAGTTTCTTCGAGTTTGACGCGTGACGTGACATTTTCCAGAACGATAATCGCGCCCGTTTGATTTTGTGAAACCGAACGAAGCGGCGCGACGGCAACATTAAGAATCAGAGATTTTCCGTCCGAAGAACTTGTATAAAGCTTATAGGCATGGCGAATTTCGGTCAGATGCCAGCGCGATTTGCCAAGAATATTTTCCAGATTCAAAGCAAATGCTCGGTCGAAAATGTCTTCGACGACCTTGCCGATCGTTTCCTTGCGGCTCAATCCGAGCATTTCTTCAAACGTCGAATTACAGCGCGTGATCTTGCCGCTTTCGTCAACGGCGAGCAGTCCGACATTGACCGATTCAACGATCGATTCGTTAAATTCTTTGAGAAGCGCGAGTTCTTCGGCGCGTGTTTCCTGCTCTTGATAAAGTAGGCTGTTTTCGACCGCAACGGCGACATAACCCGCCACTGTTTGCAAAATTTCCAAATCTTCGCTCGACAAAAGCGAGCCGTCGCTCGCTCTGCCCAAACCGATCACGGCAACCATTTGTCCACGCGCGACACACGGCACAAAATAATGAAGTTCCTGCCGGACAATCGTTTTACCGTTTCCATTTCCGTTATAATTTACTATTTCAGTTTCGGGTAATTCGAGTTCGTCGGCGCGGACAATTCCTTTTTCCGCGCTTTTTTGCCGGATCATTTGGCGAAAATCGGTTGGAATTTTGAATTCTTCGCTCAAGCCGATCGATTTGGCGAGCCGGTAATGTTCTGCTGAGTTTTCGTCTTCGATGAAAACCGCAACTTTTTCAACGTCCAAAACTTGTCGAAGTCTTTCCGTCAAAGCATTGAGAAGCGGTTCAAGCGCGGTCGTTGCCGAAAGCGTTCTGCCGAAATCGAGCAACCCGCGCCGCAGATCGTAACGTTCGCCGTAAAAAAACCGGTCGGCGCGTTCCTGCAAAAATTTCTTCAAAGGTTCGCTCAAAAGCACAATTCCCGCCATGGCGATAATCGCGATCAAAGCGCGAAGCGTGATTTCCGTGGTCGAGAGATTGTTGCCGACTGCCAGAAAAACGAGTCCGAGCGCGACCGTGCCGATCATCATCGCGATCGCGACGGTCGTCAGCGCATAAACAAGCGCGCGGCGCACAACGACATCAACGTCCATCAAACGGTAGCGGACGACCGAATGACCAAAACTTAAAGGAATCAGTGCGAGCGGCAAAGTTGTGATTGCCGTGCTGTAACTGTCATCGGGCAGATAAACAAAGCGTTTGGCGATCTGAAAGGCAATGATCGGGAAAATCGCCGCAATTGTTCCCCACATCGCCCATTTCAGACGCTGGCGGACAATCGTTTGCCGGTTGCGCCAAAAACGCCGGATCAAAACGCTGGCGCCCGCCGCGACAAAAATGACAAAATGATAAAAATTCGCCTGATACAGATTCGGCAGCAAATCATATTTATCCAAAAGCGGCGCGATCGAATTTATAAGGTCTAATTTGAGGGCGAGTTGGGGAATGATCGAAAATGCAAAAATTCCAATCGAAATCAGGCTTGCCGGAATATAAAGCAAATATGTCTTCCAGGGGGAATTATCAAAAACCTCGCTTCTGATCGGATAACGCAAACAAAAATGAAGAAATAACGGGGCAAAAAAAGCGAAGGCAAGATTGTCCAAAAGATTGATGGCTAAATCAAAATCTTCGCCCAGATAAAGCGGTTTATAAACGTGAAAAATAAACGCAACTAAACAAATCGTCGCAAAATGGATGACAAACGGCGCGTGTCCGCCTTGTTTGAAAAGAACAAAAATTCCGACTCCGAGCCAGACAATTCCGACGAGGGTCAGAAAAATTATCGGCGCCGTCCAACGCGGCAGCGTGTCAATATGTTTTAAATCGGCGTAATAATAATTGTTGGCAAATGAATAGGAAGGTCTTTGATAAAAATATGTCAAATTTCCGTCAACACCGGCGGCTTCGAGATACATTTGAACATCGGCAGGCGATGTGATTTCGTCGGTTTTGTCACTTTCCAGACCGATTCCGATAAGCCGGTCGCCGGCAGAAATTCCGGCGCGTGAAGCAGTCAGTCCGGGCAACACTTTTTCTGCGTAAATTCCGCCGTCTGACCTTAAATTCCAAACAACACCGTCGGTCGGCGGAAGTTTGTGATAGGCGCGCTGCGACAGGTTAAGTGCGCCGCCGACAACAAACAAAACCGTTGTCAAAAGCCAAACCAAACTCCAACTTGTCAGCACCTTACCAGTCATTATTTTGAGACAAACTTCGCTAAAGTTTTTCGACGCAAAATGTGTTCCAGTTATTTTTCATCAACAAGGCAACTTAAATGTCTGTCCAATCAAGCGTTTCCAAATATATAAACGAACAATAAACCGCAGATTCATTCAGTTTTTTGCTTCGCATCCGAGAATTTGGAAACAAAAAAATCCAAAGCCAAAACGATTGACTTTGGACAATAAATTTTTGGCGTACATAAACTTAAAATCTGACCAAAATTCCGCCGCGCAAAATCCGTCGTTGCGACGATAATTTCAGACTTCCTTCTTCACTGTTGACACCGGTTTGAGTGTCGAGCAAGTTTCGCGCATCAATGATCGCTTCTGCCCGAATCGGCAAGCCCATTGTCGGTAAAGATTGGGTGACGACCACGCTTAAACCCGGATCATAGATCGTCATTCTGCCCTGAAACGGATCAATCGAAAAAACAGTCGCTTGGGGCGATAAACGGAAAACCGTTTTGATTTGCGTGCCCGTTCTCAGATCGGCATCGAATTGCCCGAAAACTGTTTGGAAATAACCATTTTCAAACACATTCGCCGGATTAGAGATCGCTTGATCCGAAAGCTTCTGACCGTTTCCGAAAGCGTAACCTGCCGATGTACTGAAGATTCCGTTCAAACGACGCGAATAAACGATTCGCAAACCTTGTGCTTTGCCTTGCTGATTCGCCACGAATTTGTCGGCTTCATTACCCAAAAAACCAATCGGTAAATTTATCAAACCGACTCCGCGACCGCTCGTGACATCGAAAAATACATTGGCTTCGATCGACGAACTGCTGTCTAAAATTCTTTCAACACCGAATTCAAACCGGCTGCTTTTGTTCATTTGCGGTTTGTCGTTCTCGACGACAAAATCCTGAACGGTTACGGGTTCGCGGAAAAAGACCTGCGTGTCTTCGAGATCGATTGCCTGCGACCAGTTTTTTTCTTCGGTCTGAGTTGTGTAAGAAGTGCGCAGACGCGTTTTTGAATTTATGTCAAACTGAAATCCGAGACGCGGACTCAGCGAAAAATCGTTGCCCGCACCGAGAAAACGCGAATAATCAAGCCCGAAAACCAAAACCACACCATTTTTAACTCGCCATTCATCCAAAGCCTGAACGGAAAATTGTCCGAGCGATTTTTCCTGATTTTCGATCTCTACTTTGCCGAGTGTCGCGATTGCCGTATTGATGCGAAGCTGATGTTCGTCGCTGAGCCGGGTTTTGATGCTTGTTTCAAATCTTTGCGGCGCGTTCGGGCTCGTCGCGGTTTGTCCCGCCAAAACAATATCCGTATTTTCACTGACCGGCAAAAGCGTTGCGAAATTAGCGCCGGCAAAAGTTTCCCCGTTTGCGTTCGCGGCAAAAGTTTCGATTACCGTCTGACCTTTCCGGCTCGGATTTTCTTGCCTTTCGGAATCTTTGGCATTTTCGTCCGGTTGGTTTTCGGCGGTCGCGGTGTTTTCGTCCGATTGATTTTCTTCGACCGGCGCGTCGCCTTCTTGATTTTGATAAATTGAACTATTGATCGCCGCTGCGCGGATTCGCCATTTTGAACTGTTGCGGTCGAGCCGTTTTTCGGGCAAAGTGTTGCCGCTGCCGGCGCGTTCGAGATTAAATTTATAATTCAATTCGGTCGAACGATTTATCTCGACTGATTTATAAGTGATCGGATTATACCCTTCGGCAACTGCCAAAATCGTATAAGTTCCGGGTAAAACTTTGGCGAGAAAACTACCGTTTGCCGCCGACCGCACTTGTTTCAGGAGCTGCGATGTTCCGACACGGAAAATTGAAACGTAAGCATCGGAGATCGGGCTTCCTGCTTCGTCCCGGACCGTTCCTTTAATGACACCGAGCAAGCCTTTATTTTCGACAACGACTGCGCCTTGTGTTTCAAGTGCGGAAACAAAAAACGCAGAGACAGTTGTTAGCGCAATCAAAAATGTTCTTAGAAAAAATTTCGGGGCTTTAGAAAAACTCATTAAGAAAGCTACCTCCGCTCAAACAAGTCACGGGGAAAACTTATTACAGGAGTGCTAAAACAGCAACAACTAGTTAAATAAGTGCTAAATCGGGCACTTTGATATTTTCTTTCGTAAAATCAAATGTGTCAAGCGTGCAAAGACACGAATGTTTCGTTATACGATGCGCGAGGGCTTGACAAAGTTTGCCTAACGGATAGAATAAAAACTTGCTTTTCTTGCAAAAGCGACGGAGATGTGGCTGAGTGGCTGAAAGCGGCAGTTTGCTAAATTGTTGAGGATCAAAAGTCCTCCACAGGTTCGAATCCTGTCATCTCCGCCATTTTTTTAGTAGTCGGTGGTCAGTGGTCAGTGGTCAGTAGAGTTTCTTCTGAACATTGAGTTTTGACTACCGGCTTTAATTATTTTAAAAGTAACTTTTTGTCGGTTTTCGCATCTATCGGTTTTTCGACCGATCGCCGATCACTGACGGCTGACCACTATGATAAGAGTTAGATTTGCTCCGAGCCCGACCGGCTATTTACATATCGGTTCCGCGCGAACCGCGCTTTTTAATTATCTTTACGCCCGCCATGTCGGCGGAAAATTTCTTCTGCGGATCGAAGACACGGACATCGCGCGTTCGACCGACGAATCGACGCGTTCGATCCTTGAAGGCTTGGCGTGGCTCGGTTTTCAGCCCGACGAAGAAATCGTTTTTCAGTCAAACAACGCCGACAAACATCGCGCCGCCGCGCTGAAATTATTGGAAGAAGGCAAAGCCTATCGCGATTTTACGCCGAAAGCCGAACCGACCGACAAAAATATCAAAGAAACGATCGCCGATCGGGCGCGTCAAAATCAAGGCGTCAAATCAATGCGTGATAATCCGTTTCGTGATCTGTCAAAAGCCGAATCCGATGCGAAAGCCGCGGCAGGAGAACCATTTGCGATTCGACTGAAAGTTCCGGTCGAAGGAAAAACGAGTTTCGAGGACGGCGTTTACGGCTTGAGCGAACGCGATTATGCGGAAATCGAAGACCTTGTTTTGCTTCGCTCGGACGGTCATCCGCTTTATAATCTGGCGGTCGTTTGCGACGACATCGAGATGGAAATCACCGATATTATTCGCGGTCAGGATCATTTGACGAACACGCACAAACAGATTTTGATTTACGAAGCGCTCGGTAAAACTCCGCCGCGTTTTGCGCATCTGCCGCTGATCTTGGCGCCGGGCGGAAAAAAATTGTCGAAACGCATTCACGGCGAGATTGTTTCGATGACGACTTACCGCGATCACGGTTTTCTGGCAGCGGCATTTCGTAATTTTCTCGCGCTGCTCGGTTGGTCGCCGAAAACCGAGCAGGAAATTATGACTTTGGACGAGCTTGTCCAAAGTTTTACGCTCGAAGGAATTCACCGCAACAATGCGATCTTTAATTTCGACGCGAACAATCCGAAACGCTGGACGGACGACAAAGCGATCTGGATGAACGCCGAATATATCCGCACGATGCTGCTCGACGAACTGCTTCCATTCGTTAAAGCCGAACTAAAATCAGCCAAACTCTGGCGTGACGAATACGACGACGAAGACAAAGCGTGGTTTGAAAACACGGTTAATCTGATCCGCGAAAGATTTTTTACGCTCAAGGATTTTTCCGAGCAAGGTCGCGCGTATTTTTCGGAAGACTTCGATTTCGACGAAACTGCGGTTAATAAAAATTTGAAAAAATTTCCCGATTTGAAAGTTTGGCTTCCCGAACTTGCGACGCGTTTTGAATCGCTCGAAGATTTTACGCACGACCCGATTCACGAGACGGTCGGCAATTTCGCCGCAGAAAAAGGCGCGAAGCTCGGGCAGATTATGAACGGGGCACGCGCACTTCTGACCGGTTTGGCGGTCGGACCTTCGATGCTCGCGGTTTTTGAAACTTTGGGGAAAGAGAAATCGATTTTAAGATTAAAAAGCCAGATTGCTTGGAATTTGTAAAATGTTATGTGCCACTTCATAACAATAATTTTACCGAAAGATTCAAAGACAGAATCGCTGAGAACTGTTTTTAAGAATCATGGTTTTGATTTCAGAATCGTTGATGATTTTCATCTTGCAGAATTTCTGGAAAAAGGCGATTTGTACGTTCAAACGTCTCGCGGAAGGTGTGATTGCGGAACGATTTTAGGTTCATTAAGTCGTCCTTTATCTTTTGCGCCAGCAGAAGATAAAACTCAGGCTCGATCAATCGAACGGTTCAGAAAAAAGGTTGGAGCGAAGAACATATACAAAACTGGGTTGCAAAATCAAAGGAAGAATATTTATTGAGAAGCGTTAAAAGAAAGTTCAAAAACAAAAAATTGAGTGAATCGAAAATTCAAAAATGGCAGGAACAGACAATTCAAAACATTCAAAAATATGAATTTGCCGAAACCGAACGCGAAGAAGAAATTAAATCTGCCGAACCGCAAATAAAACAATGGTTGGAA
>CADEFG010000017.1 GCA_902826505.1 uncultured Acidobacteriota bacterium | reverse complement strand
TCGCTTCGATCGCTTTTGTTCAATTCTACCGCGCCAAACATTTCGACTGGAAAATATTTCTACCGTTTGCGGCGGGTTCGATTCCGCTGGCTTTTCTGGGCGGAACGATTCATCTGCCGACGACCGTTTATAAAATAATTCTCGGTGTGACCTTGATGCTCGCGGCGATTCGTTTGGCGATAAATTTGAAGTCGGAACGAGAAATCCGCAATCCGCCGATCTGGCTTTGTTTGCTGATCGGCGCTGGTTTGGGTTTTGTTTCGGGGCTGGTCGGCGTCGGCGGCGGAATTTTTCTGACGCCGATCCTGCTTTTGATGAACTGGACGGAAACGAAACGCGCGGCGGGCATTTCCGCGCTTTTTATTCTCGTCAACTCGATCTCGGGACTCGTCGGAAATTATGCGCAGGTTTTGCAGGTTCCGGCAAGCGTTTACGGCTGGATAATTGCGGCAATAATCGGTGGTATAATTGGTTCGACACTTGGAAGTTACCGGTTTAATTCGTTGACCCTGCGGCGTGTTTTAGCATTCGGTTTGCTTGTCGCGGGCGCGAAATTGATTTTTACATAAAGGAGAAAAATTATGAATCGTCAAGTAAATCAGGATTTGGAGCATTTAAAAATTCTTTCAATTCTATTTTATGTTTTGTCTGGATTAACACTGTTTCCGGTTCTTTTCGGTTTGTTCTATATGATTATGGGCGTTTTCTTCGGCGTCGCGATGTTCTCAGCCGACATCCCGCATCGTCCGGGCGATCCGCCGCCGGCACTGTTCGGCGGGATTTTTGTAATTGTCGGCGGCGGGATTCTGGCGGTTTTTCTGACTCTGGGAATTTTGATCCTCAAAGCCGGACGCAATTTGTCAAAACAAAGAAGCTATACATTTTGTTTCGTGATCGCCTGTGTGATTTGTTTATGGATGCCGCTCGGGACGATTCTCGGGGTTTTTACGATCATTACCCTGACGCGTGATTCGGTCAAAGCCATTTTTAACGGTCAAAATTATCAGCAATTCGGCAACACGCCGCCGAACTGGCAGTAGATTTATGCGATTTGCCGAGTTTGAGAGAAACGGTTTCGGAATTTTAGAAAATGTTCTCGACGCCGAAACCGTTTCGCGTTTGATCGGCGAAGTGTCGAAATTAAAGGCTTCAAACTCTGTCCGCCGCAAAAACGAAGCGGTTTACGGCGTCAGAAATTTGCTCGATCTTTCGCCGCTCGTCAAAGAGTTTGCGCGCTGCACGATTGTTAGAAAAATCGCCGCAGATTTTCTCGGCAAAGATGCAAAGATCGTCCGCGCCATTTTTTTGACAAAACCCGCGATGCCAATTGGAAAGTGCCGTGGCATCAGGATTTAACGATCGCCGTTAAAGAAAAACGCGAAACCGAAGGCTTTGCGGTTTGGACGCGCAAAGCCGGAATCGAGCATGTTCAGCCGCCGGTCGGGATTTTGGAAAAAATGCTGACTTTGCGTTTTCATCTTGACGACGCGGACAGCTCGAACGGCGCTTTGAAAGTTATTCCGAAATCGCACCAAAGCGGGCGTTTGAGCGCGGATGAAATAAAATTCCGGCGGCAGGCAAACGAAACGCGGGTTTGCAGCGTCAAAAAAGGCGACTGTTTAATAATGCGCCCGTTAATTTTGCACTCTTCTTCCGCCGGAACAAGACCGAAAAATCGGCGTGTCATTCATTTTGAATTTTCGGCTGAGGATTTGCCGAACGGTTTGAGTTGGTATGGTTCATAAAGGTTTATTCATAATTTTTATTCTGAGTTTGGCGCTCAATCTTTTCGCGCAAAGCGGACGCAATAAACCATCGGAAACGCCGACGCCCTCGCCGACCCCGAAACGTTTGGGCGGTTATTCGCCGACCGAAAAAGTGATTCCGATCGCCGCTAACCCGACGCCGACGCCGAAAATTGACGATGACAACGAGGTCATCAAGGTCGAATCGAATCTCGTGCCGATTCCGGCGTCGGTTCTCGATGCGCGAGGGCAGATGGTCGGCGGTTTAAAGCTCGAAGATTTTCTGCTGCAAATTGACGGCAAAAACGTTGAGATCGGCGATTTTTCCCGCTCTGAAACGCCGGTTCGGCTAGCGCTTCTGTTCGATAATTCGTCGAGCGTGACGATTGCGCGCGAATTCGAGAAAAAAGCCGCCGTGAAATTTTTCCGCCGCGTCATTCGTCCCGAAAAAGATCTTGTCGCCTTGTTTAGTGTCGCGACGGTTGCGCGGCTCGAACAGCCTTTAACAAAAGATGTTTCGCTGCTTGTGCAGGCAATCGAAAATTTTGCCCCGCCCGCCGGTGCGACCGCGCTTTTTGACGGGATTGTCGACGCGTCAAATTATCTGAGAGAAACACAGGGCAGACGCGTCATTATCATTGTTTCCGACGGCGATGACACGATCAGCGAGATCGAAAACACTCTGGACAAAGTTCTCAAAATCTTGCAGGAAGCGAATTGTCAGGTTTACGTGGTGAAAACCACCGATTTTGAAAACTACAAACGCACCGGACAGCGAACGGGCAGCGCGAATCTTCGTCAGCTTGCCGCCGAGCGCCGAATGCAGGAAATTGCCGCGCAAACCGGCGGCGCGGTCTATTCGCCGATTGACGAGGACGAACTCGACCTTGCCTTTAATCAAATTTCCGCCGAACTCGCGCAGCAATATGTCCTTAGCTATTATCCCGAAAACGAGACCGACCAACGCGGCGCCTTCCGCACGATTTCGCTTGCCGTCAAAACGCGTCCAAATCTGACCGTCCGGACGCGAAAAGGTTATTATGTTCCGAAGAAAAATTGATAATGGATAATGGATAATGGATAATGCCGAAAGACTTAAATTATCCGTTGTTCATTTTCCGTTATCCATTATGTTAGAAGAACTCTTGAAACAATTTCTCCAACATCTGCGCTACGAGCGCAATGTCAGCCAACATACTTTGCGAAATTATTCGAGCGATCTGGAACAGTTTCGCGATTATCTGCTCGCCAAAGGCAAAGTTTCCGACATTGCGGTTTCGGAAATCGACCACCTGACGATCCGCGAATGGATGGCTTCCTTGCACGGCGACAATAAAAAGAAAACTTCGATCGCGCGAAAACTGGCTTCTTTAAGAACATTTTTTCAGTTTCTGGTGCGCGAAGGCGTCCAAGAAAATAACCCGGCGAAGCTTGTCGCGACGCCGAAGGTCGAACGCAAGTTGCCGACGCATCTCTCGGTCGAGGATACTATTCGTTTTATCGAAACGCCTGATTTGCAGACAGATCTGGGCAGACGCGACCGCGCGATCCTGGAATTTCTGTGGGCGACGGGAATGCGCGTTGGCGAACTCGTCGGATTAAATTTAAAAGATATAGATTTTCGCGAAAGGCTCACGCGCGTAACAGGCAAGCGTAAAAAACAAAGAATTTTGCCGTTCGGTGAACCGGCGCTGCAAGCTTTGATGTTTTATCTCAATGAAACACGTCCGATGTTTTTGAACAATTGTCCGCCATCAGAACGCGATGACCAAGCCGTATTCTTAAATTATCAAGGCACACGGATAACGACGCGTTCGGTCGGGCGAATGGTTGATAAATACATCAAACTCTGCACCGATATTAATCGCGACATTTCGCCGCACTCTTTGCGTCATTCGTTTGCTACTCATCTTTTAGATTCGGGCGCGGATTTGCGCGACATTCAAGAGCTTCTCGGACACGCACGGCTTTCGACGACACAGATCTACACACAGGTTTCGATGGAAAAACTGATCGAAGTTTACGACCGGGCGCATCCGAAGGCGTAAATTATTGGTAGCTTCTAAAAGTCCGCAATCATACATTTTGGCTTCGGCAGAGAGGCTCGTTAACTTTCGCCAGAAGGCTTGGTTTTTGATGTCGAACTCTTCACCCTGCATTCCGCTTTTGGTTTGAGCCTCACGGCAGCGCGCCGAAAAAATGCAGCGTTCGCACCAACGGTCGCATTAGTTGTGAAAGCCGGGTATAAAAATCTTACGGTGATTCATTAATTATCGAAACAGCCTCGAAATGCCCGGGATCGGTTGAGCGCCCGGCAAACTTTAGTGTGCTACCGATTTGCATTAACAGCTGCGGGCGGGCGACGAACTAAAGTCTGTCGGGTATTTTTTACTCTCCGGATTATGAAACGTTACGGGGTTTGTTGACGATACGGCGGGTATTGCTACCGCGAAAATTTACTTTTTCGCCTTTGACGAGTATGTCAGCCATAATTGTTACCTCGATGGAAACATCGACGTCCTTGCCGTATTGCTCGATCTCTTCGGCGGTGATGACCCATTCCAAATCGACGGATTCGCCGGGGCGAATCGTTGTAAATTTTTCCATCAGGTCGCCGTCGGGAGGATGGGTCGGGATGAAGGTATCGGCTCCGGTGCGGTTGTCTGTTAAACGCGTAATCGGACCTTTTGATTTGACGAATTCCAGCGGAAAGCCGACATCGACCTTTTCGTTGTTGAAAATTTTAATATCCAGAAAAATGTCTTTCCCTTCAAAAAAGCATTGTTCATTGTTGCGGCAGTTTACCTTGACAGAAAGTATCTGATTGTTCATCGAAGTCTCCTTTTTTTTATCGTCGCACTTCTTGTTTTGAAAGCCAAGCGACAAGAAGATAACTAAAATTATGGCTATTTTATATCGCATTTTATTTTTCGTCCGAGTTTCGCGGTTAATAATTCCTGCGTTTCGATGGCGACGTACCATTGATGACGTTTTAAGACGGTCAGATTATTAACCGATGACATAATGGTTGCATCCGCCGCGTCTTTTGCCTTAAAGGTCGGCGCGGAAACCGCCGCGTCCAATGTTCCGTCGGGTTTGTAATATTTCACGGTTTCATCATCGGTCGTGTATGAATATTCGTCCGGCAGTCCGAAACAGTGCGCGACCTCGTGGGCATACGTCCAATCATCCGTCGTTTTTGAAACATTCATCACATTTCCCGACACGCCTTCGCGGGCATAAGTTTTATGAACCTTGATCGTGTAATGCTGTCCCGAATCAACCCAAACGATTTTATAACGGATCTTGAACGATTTCTTGCCGCATTCGGGATCGTCGGCTTCGAGCGTAAATTTATTATCCCAATAAGTATTGACGCCGTTCTCCAGTTTCGTTTTCGCCGAAGTTACATCGGCATCCGTCACGTCAGCCTGTTTTTCAACTTTGAATTTTATTTCAATGGTGATTTCCGTGCCGGTTTTGACGGGCGCGTAGAGTTTATACTGAACCTTGTCGGTGTAGGCGTGCTTCGTTCCGTCTTTTTTATACGGCTGACTGTAACGCCCGTAGGAAGGCGTGGAGATTTCCTTGTCGTAATCGTCGACCCAGCATTTTTTCTCGTCCTTGCAATCAGTCTTGGTCTTATTGACCGGGTCGGCGGCGTCTTTTTCTTTTGAAGGAGACTCCGGTGTCGTTCTCGCACCCATTTACTTATTCTCCTTCGCGTTTTGTTCGTTCATCATGCTGCTTACCAATACTTGAACCAAAGCCGAAAATACTATTTTATATCGCATTTTATTTTTCGTCCGAGCTTTGCCGTCAATAATTCCTGCGTTTCAATAGCGATGTTCCAGCCGTGCCGCTTCAAGACCGTCGTGTTGCTGTGCGATGACATTATCGTCGCATCAGCCGCGCTTTTGTCCTTGAAAGGCGGCGCCGAAACTCCCGAATCCTCAGTGCCGTCGGGTTTGACGTATTTGACCGTTTCCGTATCGGTCGTGTATGAATACTCGTCAGGCGTCCCGACGGTATGAGCAAACTCATGAGCGTAAGTCCAATCGCCCGTCGTTTTTGAAACATCGAGCACTTTCCCGGTCAAACCTTCGCGGGCGTAGGTGTCGTGAACCTTCATCGTGTAGTCGTGTCCCGAATCAACCCAGATGGCTTTATACTCGACCTTAAACGATTTCTTGCCGCATTCGGGATCGTCGGCTTCGAGCGTAAACTGGTTATTCCAATAAGTATTGATGCCTTTTTCAAGGTTTGCCTTGGCGGTAGTTACGTCGGCATCCGTTACGCTGGCTTGTTTTTCGACCTTGAATCTGACTTCAACCGTTATTTTATCGCCGGTTTTGACGGGCGCGAGGATCTTGTATGTTTTGGGAAAGCTGTAGCTCATCAGCGTTCCATCAGGTTTATACTGCTTAAAATAACGACTGTAAGACTCGATCGAAATTTTCTTTTCGTAATCGTCAACCCAGCATTTTTTCTCGTCCTTGCAGTCGGTCTTGGTCTTCTTGACCGGATCGTTGCAGTTCGGATCGGCTGACGGTGAATCCGGTGTCGTTCTCGCGCCCATTTATTTATTTTCCTTTACTGTTCGATACTTCTATTACAAAATTTTACTTTGAATTCCCGGCGAAAAATTATGGCTATTTTATATCGCATTTTATTTTTCGTCCGAGTTTCGCGGTTAATAATTCCTGCGTTTCGATGGCGACGTACCATTGATGACGTTTTAAGACGGTCAGATTATTAACCGATGACATAATGGTTGCATCCGCCGCGTCTTTTGCCTTAAAGGTCGGCGCGGAAACCGCCGCGTCCAATGTTCCGTCGGGTTTGTAATATTTCACGGTTTCATCATCGGTCGTGTATGAATATTCGTCCGGCAGTCCGAAACAGTGCGCGACCTCGTGGGCATACGTCCAATCATCCGTCGTTTTTGAAACATTCATCACATTTCCCGACACGCCTTCGCGGGCATAAGTTTTATGAACCTTGATCGTGTAATGCTGTCCCGAATCAACCCAAACGATTTTATAACGGATCTTGAACGATTTCTTGCCGCATTCGGGATCGTCGGCTTCGAGCGTAAATTTATTATCCCAATAAGTATTGACGCCGTTCTCCAGTTTCGTTTTCGCCGAAGTTACATCGGCATCCGTCACGTCAGCCTGTTTTTCAACTTTGAATTTTATTTCAATGGTGATTTCCGTGCCGGTTTTGACGGGCGCGTAGAGTTTATACTGAACCTTGTCGGTGTAGGCGTGCTTCGTTCCGTCTTTTTTATACGGCTGACTGTAACGCCCGTAGGAAGGCGTGGAGATTTCCTTGTCGTAATCGTCGACCCAGCATTTTTTCTCGTCCTTGCAATCAGTCTTGGTCTTATTGACCGGGTCGGCGGCGTCTTTTTCTTTTGAAGGAGACTCCGGTGTCGTTCTCGCACCCATTTATTTATTCTCCTTCGCGTTTTTCAAGACCGCTTCGAGCCAGATGACAGCACGGCGTTCAAGCTCTTCGGCTTTCGTTTCGGGTGATTCTTTTTCTTTGTTCAACGTCCGCGAAATCCACGGCAGAAACGGATCGGCATCGAATTGATGTCCGAAGGCGAATGCCAGAATGACGATCAATGCAACGGCGCGCGGCTCTTTAAATCCCAGTTCCTTAAGGGCTTTTTCGCGTTTGTTTTTGATTAACTGCCGGAGCGCGTCTTCGCCCGTTTTCTCGTATTTTCGCGGGTGAACCTCCTTCATCAACTCCAATAAATCAGCATCGAAACTTTCACGCTTAAAAGTTAAGCCGGCTTTGATTCTGTCCGATAAATCTTGCAGTGCTTCGAGCGTATAAGCGTTTTTTTCGCCGTCAACTTCTTCGAGATATGCGGCGGTTTTTTCGTGCAGGGCTTCCGATCTCTGCAACTGCGAAATTTCTTCTTCCTCGTTCGGCGCGAGAATTTCCGCCACCCACGGATATTGCGGGTCGGTATCGAAACCGCTGCCGAAAACGATCATTAAATCAAGATAAAAACGCACCGGACCGCGATGGGTAAAGCCGTGCGTTTCCGCCCGCGAAATTCCTTCCCTGACTGCCGCTTCTAACTGTTCTTCCTTCAGGGTTTTGCATAGATGCGGGGAAAAATCACGGCAATGCGCGCCCATCTCAAGCACAAAATTATCAACTGCCGCCCCTTCCAACGCTTTAATTTGAGCATCCCGAATAATCATTTTCGTTCCCCTAAACTAAATAAAAATCATTTCCAAATTCGGCTAACCGCCGATGATAACCGTCATTTCGCCTTTCATGATTTTATTCGGTGGTCCGAGCGGTTCGATAATCGTGTCGCCCATCCGGCACGCCGGCATATTGTTTATAAGAACGGTTTGCGAACCGTCAACGACAACACCGGGTCCGTGCGGCGGAACGGGCGAAGGCGTCACACAAGCGTGAATGTCCGACATCCCAGCCATACCGGAAATTGTGCTGCTCAACGATGCCAGTGCCGTTGTTTTAGCCGTTTGCTCAGCGGCATAAGCGGCGGGCGCGCCCGGTGTGCCCGCCGCGGCTAGGGTTGCCGCTTCAGCTGTTTGAATGGCAATGTCAGACGCTTGTTTGGCTACTTGTAAGGCGGCGGCGGCGGCAGCTGGAATCCCGCGCCAGGCGGGCAAAAAACCAATCAGCACATTCATACTTCCCGGTCCGGGCGTTAAGACGGGCGGTAATGGGTGCATCACATTATCTGTAATTCGGGCGGCTGGTCCTGTCGGCATATTTTTTCTCCATTAATTTAAATCTGTTTGTTTCAACTCGTCGTTTTCTAAACTGAACGACAAAAGAGTTTCTTCCTTGACGTTTTCAGCAAAAAAGGTTCCCACCGTACCGAAGAATGTTTTAAGCTCGTCGGCGTTACAGGTCGGCAGAAAATTCGATAGTACACGAGGGTCGTAAAAGCGGAAAATCATCGGATTACCTGCTTCGTCATAGACCGTTATCAGCGAGCGGAAATGACGGCGCATTTCCTTGATCGAATGTCGGCTGTGCACGAAAATTCCCCAGTGTTTTCCCAAAGATTCGCTCAAAAGCCAATCGGCAAATACGGTTCCGGGCGTGAGTTGAACGACATACGGCGCGACATCCAGCACGTCGGGCGGGCGTTCGCCGCGAAACAGGCAGTAATGCGGCGGACGCATCTCATAAAGCTTCATTCGCAGATTTGGAATCGAGGCACCGTCCAAAACCGCGAAGGCGCGTGCATTTTCGACAAACAAAATTTTCTCCAATTCTTCCTTAGTCATTTTATCAGTTGACGATAACCGCACGGGTTATCAAATTAACAGTCCGGTCATATATCAGCAAACGGGGTTCCCTTTTTTGCCGCGCTTTTCATCGAAGCCGCCAAAGGACCGATCGTAAACGGCGCAACCGGCGGCGACGGCGGTGGCGGGGTCGGCGTCGTTCCGGGCTGCGCGTTGTCAGCTTCTTTCGGGTCTTTCGGCGCTTCGGGCTGGCAGCCCGCGCCGGGTGTCGCCGCACCGCCGCTGTTGAGCGTCAACATCGGTGAACCGATGATTTGTATACCGCCGGAATTGATGTTGATCGAACTGCCGCCGACTTTCAAGGTCAAAGCCGTTCCGGCTTCGATAACAGTGGTCATTCCTCCCTTGATATGGACGCCCGATCCGGCTTCGAGCCCATAATTACTGGTGACTTTTTCCTGCAAATCCGCCCCGATCGTCAGCGACATCGTGCCCGTGACTTTTTCGTTATGATCGCCTTGCACCTGCAAATGCTTATCTTTTTTAACCTTTTCGTACTGATCGTTCTCGATGATCAAATGGCGGTCGTGTTTGATCGTTTCCATCACGTCATTTTTGACGCGGATATCCTGATTCTTTTCGGCGTGAATAAAGATCTGCTCCGAGCCTTTTTTATCCTCGAACCGAAATTCATTGAATCCGCCGCCGCCTTTCGATGAATTCGATTTGAGCGTCGATTTCGTTTTCTCGTCCGGCAAGGTGTAGGGCGGCATCGTCTGCGGATTGTAAACACAGCCCGTGATGATCGGCTGATCCGGGTCGCCTTCGAGAAAATGGACGATCACTTCCATCCCGATCCGCGGAATGAACATCGTCCCCCATTTATTGCCCGCCCAGGTTTGCGCGACCCGCACCCAGCACGAACTCGATTCATTAACCTGTCCGTCCCGATCCCAATGAAATTGCACTTTGACGCGCCCGTATTTGTCGGTAAAAATTTCTTCGCCAGCCGGACCGACGACAAACGCCGTTTGGCTGCCCTGAACGATCGGCTTCGGCGTTTTTCGCGGCGGACGAAATCCGGGTTGTCCTGCGCCGTGCGCGATGCAGGTGAAACTATTAGTATATGGATCGGTCGCCCCTTCGGTTGGCGCGTAGCTCGGATTTTGCTCGGCTTCGTGAGTTGCTGTCAAAATGGTGTACATTTTGTTCAGCTCGCCGTTTGGATGTTGTGAAAGCGTAAAACGGTATCCGGCGGTGATCGAACAACAATCGGAGTTTCCGGTTGCCGTCGTAACTTGTGCGTCAAACGATTCCATCATTTTTTTGACGGTCGATTGTCTTTCGTTAAAAACTTTATTCAGTTCGCCCGACTGTTCGCCGCCGCCTTTGTCGATGCCGTCAAAGTTGTTCGCATAACCGCCCGGAAAATCATATTTTTCCAACTTTTGACTATCCCCGAACGAAAAACGGCTCGGCTGTTCCAAATCGAGGTGATTGGTCGGAAGCTGAAAGTTGTAATCCCAAAGCGTAACCTTTCCGGTTTGTAATTTGTAATCGCTTAAAAATGTACTGACCGAGCCGATAAAATTGTCATCATTGCCGACATTGACGAAAAACGGAATCGTCGATTTGCCTGGACAATCGCGATGCGATTGCGGTGTGTCGGCAATAATCAGCTGGTGCGTTCCGTCCTTATGTTCGAAGTAGAAATAAATTCCTTCTTCTTCCATCAAACGCGAAGCAAAATCAAAATCACTTTCTCGGTATTGAACACAGTAATTATGAGGTTCATAGGTATCCTGTAATTCGTATTTAACCTGAAATCCAGTGAAAATCTTTTTTAAAATATCCGGCACACTCTTTTGCTGAAAAATCCGGCTTTGGCTTTTTTGCGTCAGAAGCCAGATATGCGGAACGACCGAGATGTAATAATAGGAAAAACGAACATCGCGGTTGCCTTGCGAAAACTTATTGACCATTCCCGAAAATTCGCGCGTCGAACCGTCGTCTGCCGAAATAAAAATCGTGACGGGTTGACCGACCAGTGAATGCGGGTCAACCGTTGTCGGACTGAAACTAAGTTTTTTTCCTTCGTCATGCAAAAGTTCAACGTCAATTGAAAAAAGCTGGGAAAGCCCTTCGGTCGCGGTAAATCTATTGATCAATAGATAATCTTTGCCCAAAGGAGTCGCAATGCTCATCAACCTTCCGTCTTGTGTCGTCTCCATCTATAAAAAACCTCAAACTTTTTATTGCGCTTATTAATGAACGAGTCAGTGCAAAAGCGTTTTCGCCCTGACTCGTCCTTTATTTTTCTGTCGCACTAACTAATATCGTAGGCGAATTTCTCGCCTTCGCCGACCGAAACGTGAACTTTTTTCATTCCGTCACCAGAAGCCATCCGCGATAAAACTTCGCCTGACATTTCCGGCAAAAGCGTTCCGGTCAAAATGTTGTAAACGTTACGTGCGCCGCTGTCAACATCAGTGCAGCGTTTCGCCACAGTGTCTATGACGGAATCATCGTAGGAAAATTGCGCTCCGTGATTATCCATAATGCGATTTTTGATTTTTCCGAGCTGTAATTTGATGATCAAACGTAAGATGTCATCGGAAATCGGATAATACGGAACCGTTACCATTCGCCCTAAAAGCGCGGGTTTAAACGCCTTGACGAGTTCGGGTTTGACCGCTTCGACCAATCCGTCCGGTTCGGGTTTGGTATCAGGATCGGCGCAAAGTTTCATGATCGTGTCCGTGCCGACATTTGAAGTCAGCAGAATTATACAATTTTTGAAATCGATCTCGCGTCCTTCGCCGTCTTCCAAAACGCCCTTATCGAAAACCTGGAAAAATAATTCCATCACATCGGGATGCGCCTTTTCGACTTCATCCAGAAGAACGACCGAATATGGTTTTCTCCGAACGGCTTCCGTTAAAACGCCGCCTTCGCCATAACCGACATATCCCGGAGGCGACCCTTTGAGGGAAGATACCGTATGCGCCTCCTGATATTCGCTCATATTGATCGAGATCAGATTGCGTTCACCGCCGTAAAGCGAATCTGCTAGAGCGAGCGCGGTTTCGGTTTTACCAACGCCCGAAGTTCCGACCAGAAGAAACACGCCGATCGGGCGTTTCGGATCGGTCAAACCGGCACGTGCCGTACGAATGCGTTGCGAAATCGCTTCGAGCGCATGGTCTTGTCCGAGAACTCTTTCGCGCAAAGTCGAAGAAAGTTGTAACACCGCGTTGATTTCGTCGGCGACCATTTTACCGATCGGAATTCCGGTCCAACCGGAAATTACTTCGGCGACAATTTGCCCGTTGACGACCGGCGACATCAGCGGATTTTCGCCTTGCAGCTCTTTTAATTCTGCATTCAAGCGTTTGAGTTCGGATCTCAAAAATTCCGTGTCAACAGGTTGACTTGTTTCGGGCGCTGTTGCCGTGCCGGTTGCATCGCCGGTCGTCGAAGTCGTTTCGGCGGTTGCGGCGGCAGCCATTTCTGATGAATCTATGTTTTCACTTGAAACTGCCGTTACGTCGCCGTTTGTCGCAGGTTGCGGATCAAGCCGCGACATTTCGAGTTTCAAACGAATGTTGCGAATCTGATTTGTCAAATCCTTCTCTTTTTCCCATTGTTCGGTAAGTTTCGCTAATTCTTCTTCGGTCGCCGCACGTTTTGCCTTCAAATCATCGAGTCTCTCATCGTGTGCCGCGCCCGTTACCTGTTCGCGTTCGAGCGAATTGATTTCCGAAGTCAGGTGTTGAATTCGGCGGGTTGCATCCTCGACCGCGCCCGGCGTTGCACCTTGTCCGATAGCGACTTTCGCACAAGCCGTATCGAGAACGGAAACGGATTTGTCAGGAAGTTGGCGACCCGTGATGTAGCGATTTGAAAGTTTGACGCATTCGACGATCGCTTCGTCCAGAATACGCACGTTGTGATGCTCTTCCATTTTATCGAGCAGACCGCGCATCATTCCGATCGCTTTTTCTTCGTCCGGTTCTTCGACTTTGACAACCTGGAAACGTCTGGCAAGCGCCGCGTCTTTTTCAAAATATTTTTTGTATTCTGCCCAGGTCGTTGCCGCGATCGTGCGGAGTTCGCCGCGTGCCAATGCGGGTTTCAAAAGATTTGCCGCGTCATTTTGTCCGGCTGCGCCGCCCGCCCCGATCATCGTGTGTGCTTCGTCAATAAACAAAATAATCGGCTGGGGAGAAGATTTTACTTCGTTGATGACATCTTTCAGACGGTTTTCAAATTCGCCTTTAACGCTTGCGCCGGCTTGCAGAAGTCCTAAATCAAGCGTTCTGACGGCGACATTTCTGAGCGGCTCGGGGACATCGCCCTGCGAAATTCTCAAGGCAAAACCTTCGACGACCGCTGTTTTACCGACACCGGCTTCGCCTGTCAAAATCGGATTATTCTGCCGCCGCCGCGTTAAAATATCGACAATTTGGCGAACCTCGAAATCACGTCCCAAGATCGGGTCGATTTTTCCTGCCGCCGCTTTTGCCGTTAAATCTTCGGTGTATTGATCAAGTGCCTTTGTTTTGCCCGGAACGCCTGAAGCAACCGGCGCACCATCGGAACTTCCGGCGGTTTCGCCGAGCGCCATCGCATCGCGTGCTTCGGATGAATCCTGCGTGATTTCCGGCAATTTCGTGTTTAGAGATTCAACCGAAATATGGCTGAATTCTCTCGAAACATCGCGGGCGATTCGTTGAGTGCTTTCGTTTGAAAGCAATGCCAGGAGCAAGTGTCCCGAACGGACACGCGCCGCGCCGAAATCAACCGAAGCCAATAGCCAGGCATTCTGAAACCACTGCGGGAGACGGTCGGAAAGTCCGGGGGTGCGTGTATTTCCCGTTTTCAGACGATCGAGCGAATTTGTGACATCTTTGCTCAAACGGTCAATATTAACCTCGTAATGACTACAAATTTTGTGCAGATCGGTGTCGTTTTGCTCAAGCAATTTGGCTAGAATATGCTCGATCTCGACATCGTAATTTGTGCGCGAAAGGCAAAGTCCGGCTGCACCTTCCAACGCACCCCGACAAGTGTCGTTTAATCTACCGACTAATGATTTTAAATTTACATTCATTTTTATTCTTTCTCCTTAAACATCTGAAACGGTTTTAATTATCTATTTTCAAGACGACTTGATCGTCATCTTGCATAAACGGTTTTGTTTTCAAAAACGAAGTCCAACCGAGCATCGGTCGGCGTTTGGCGCGGGTCGTCAGAATCGTGCCGGGAACCTGTTTGGCGTGTAAAATAAGCTGGATATCAAAGTCGAATTCCAGACCGTTCATAAACCGGACGATTGATTTCATCGGTTTATAGCCGCTTCCGCTTGGCAAAAAGGCTTGAAATTCGTTGAATGTCAATGCGCCGAAAACTATCCGAAACTTTGATTGCTGTTCCCAGACACGGTTTCCGATAATCGCAGTTTTTCCGAGCCCGCTGTTTGCCTGACCGAGTTTTGTAATGCTTGCGCTGTCTAAATCCAACCATTGACCGAAAAATTGCAGGATTTTTGCCTTAACCCGGAAGTAATCGCTCAGAATATTTCCCAAGGCGGTTGCCGAATGTGGCTTTTGAGCGATCAGACCGCTGTATGGCAAAAGCGATTCGTCGTCCAAATCCATTTTTCCGTGCAAGCCTTTCGTTCCGAGTCCCGCAAAATCGAAAAGAAACGCGGTGAAATCGTCTTGTCCTCTCTCATAACCGATTGGAAAGCGGTATTTTTCCCAGGCGCGGAAAAACATTGAGACAGAACGATGCGTGAAAATGTCCAAAAACATCCACATCGCCGTGTCACGATAGCGGATGCGTTCCATGATGAGTTCAGTATAATGAATCGGCATAACGCCTGAAACACCGACCATTCCCATGAAATTGATAAACATTTCCAGTTTTTGCTCTTCGGTAAATTCGTCAAATGAATCTTTGATCTCATGAATTTGGCTGGCAGGGAAATTTAAACTCATCCGTGAGCGAAAACGGACGATTTCTTCATGCGGTAAGGCTTCGCGCCCGAGGGCTTTGCGTTCGGGATAAACTTTTTCGAGCAGTCGCACGGCTTGAAAAAATTCAAACCGATAAGGCTCGTCGGCAAGCTCCTGATTTAAAGGTTTTTTCGTCATAACTCAAAATTGAAAAGGACGAATCGGCAACTATCAAAATTACTTTTTTATTTACAAAAGAACCTGTTCACCCGTTCGCGGAACAAAAACTTTTACATCTTCTTCGCGTTGTTTTGTTCGCAGAACTGTCTGATTCAAAGAATTAAGCGAAGCGTAAAGCCCGAAAAATCTTTCCAACACACATGCGAACAAAAACATTCCGCTGCCGACGAATTCTTCTTCGTCCATTGTCAAGGTTGTTTCTAACCCGCGCACGAAACCCGCACCGATATGCTCGCCGATGCGCCGCACGACCTTGCGGCTTTCAATCCCCATAATTCCTAAAATCTGTTTTCGCGTAGCCGACGAATCGTCAAAATTATAAAGATGCAAAATTTCCTGTAAGGCTTCGGGCGTTCCATTTGTGCTTTCGATAATTGATAGATAGTTTAAGTTGAGATGCGAAATCAAACGCCATTGCAACGCGCGGCGGCGAGCGGGTCGCAATGTTTCCGTCGGTTTCGTCAAGCATCGCGCCTTTGAAAGCAAACCGCTTCCTTCGACCTCAAAATCACCTTCGCGTCCGCCAAAGGGAAGCCGCGCCGGCAAATCACGATTTGTGCAAGTTGTTCTGATATTTAGAACTTCGACCGCTGGAACACGCGGATTAAAGTTCATATCTACAAGCGAAACAAACATTTCCGTCCCTTCGTCTTCCTCACGCTGGGAGTCACGCCGCGAAGCATACCAAAAAGCCTTTTCCATTTGCTCGCCGTATGCGTGGCGCAGCGAGTAAAACGGTGAAAAGACGCGAGTTGTATTCGTTTTCGGATCGGTCGTGATAACTTCATCAACCGAGTAAACTTCGGTTGTTGTTTGCCGGTGAACATCCGGCACAACGTGATATTCGTATTTTTGCTGAGAAAGGTAAATCGGGTCAGCGAGACGCGAAAAAAGATTAATAATCGGCGTGCAGCCAAGCCGAAAGGTGTCAGTTGTCACCGGCGCTTTCGGCGGCGTAACGTCTTTTAAATGAATAATAATATCAAAGTGGCTGCCGAACTTTTGGGCAATTGCCTGATCAAAGCCATAAATATCGAAAAATAGAAATTTATACGGAAAGGCAAAATATTCGGTTAGTAAACGATAGCCCTGAAACGAGCGCTTCGTATATGGCAGAAGAGATTCTTCCTCAGAAAATCCGACTTGTTTGATTGCCTCTTCCGCAGGCAAAATTACGGGATCGGGAAGTTTTAGCTGAATGTTGGAAAGGGTTTTTAAGGTTTTATTACCAATCGGTGCTTCTTTGGGGCGGAATTCAACTTTTGTCGCTTGATTGAAAATTATCTCATAAAGCGGAAAAATCAGTTGCGGATCGCCATTGATGTAAAAACGCAGAAATTTAAGCGGCTCGTTCGTACTGCCAACCTTAAACTCATGCAAGTTGGCATCGCCGAAACAACGCATACTCAAGCGAATATGGCTGTCGGCATATTTTCCGCGTCCGTCTTTCGGAGCATTTGATTCGAGCGCCGCTGATTGAATCTCCATCGGCACGAGCTGAACGTCAAAGCCGGTTCGAAATTGACAAGGCGTACCATCGACCGGACGCGAATGGAGTTTTGCACCACGGTCGAGGTTTTGAACAGCGGTTAATTTATCATTCGGCGAACCGAAGGAAAATTGCGTAATCGCCATCGAAGGAATCGGCGAAAGATAGTGCGGGTAAAGTACGTTTAAAAAAGATTCGGTGATTTCGGGAAGTTCGTCGTCGAGCTTTAATGAAATTCTTCCCGTCAAAAAAGCAAAGGCTTCGATGATTCGTTCGACGTGCGGGTCTTCGATTTTTTCTTCATCAAGCAGAAGCCGCGCCGCAATTTTCGGGTATTTGCGGGCAAATTCTGCGCCCATTCGGCGCAGAAAAATGAGTTCGCGTTCGTAGTAACCTAAAAGTTCGTCGCGCATTGAGTTATTTTAAATGATAAAAAGGAAAAAAACGAAATAAACTCTTATTTTTCTTTTACTTCAAATTCACCGCTTCCAAGTTGAAGAACCGTATCAAAAGCAATGGGCTCAGGTGTCGGTTCGACATTCAGACGCGCTTCGATACGAAATTTTAACATTCGATCAATATTGTTGACAGGCTCAAGCGTCACTTTCAAATTTAAAAATCTCGGTTCAAAAATTCTGATTGCCGTTTCCAGTGCATCTGCCAACCGTTTTTGCTCGATGTGGCTTTTCGCGCTGATGCCCGTAATATCGGGTAACCCATAAACGACGACTGATTTTTTTACTTCTTCTAAACGCTCGTCAATTTCTTCGGGAAAACACCGCGAGTTTAATAACCACTCTAAATCACGCCGCACCGAGAGTTTCAGCTCACGAAGCGATTTTGACCGAGATTTCGGTGCTTCACGCGACATATCCGGCTCAAAATCGAGCAGTCTGTCCAATATTGAAGGCGTTATACGAATTTCGTTATCAATTCGTGACATTATTTAAAAAGAGAAAAGATACCGCCACTCGCGTGGCGGTATTTTAAAAATTTTGATTTCTTTGAAAATTGTCCGCCGCCGAAAATCATTGGCGGACAATTGAAGACCTTCGAGAAAATTAGGCTCCTGTGCCTTCGACTTTCTTGATGTCGTAGCTGGTGGTGTTGGTCAAAGCAACCGAACCATCCGATTTTTGTTGGAAGTATTCAAACGTAATGTTTGTAAAGTTGAATGAAATTTGTTCCATCGGCATAATCGAACTTCCGTTGCTTCCGCCGGTTTGGAATGACGAGATTACGATGTCGCCAAACGTAACTTTTGTATAGGTGAAAGGATTCCCGTCACCACCCGTTTTGCGGCAGCTCAGAATAGCTTGCGGAATGTGGTTGCCTTTCGCGCATGCTAAGAAGAGTTGCGGAGATGCTTTACCGTTTTGGACGACAAAATGAAAGTCTTGCAGACTAACTTTACCGACGCCTAAACCTGTACCTTGGACGGCTGAACCTGAATTGCTCGCGCCAAACGACCAGGATTCAATTTGCATTTGTTTTTCAAAACCGACCGCGTCGGATTCACCTTCAATAGTATCAATCTTTAAGTAATAATCAGCACTTGCCATAATTTTAATTTGCTCCTTTCAAAATAACTGTTTTTTTAATTTCCAGGTTGTCTGACTTATTAGCCAAACAACCTTTTCCTCAATATCTTTCGAACTTTTCGAGTCTTACTGCTCGCTTCCTAAGTAAGACGCATCGAAAGATTCCTTTTGCGAAATTTTCAAAAAAATCGTAATTTTTTTTACGAAGTCGATTATTTCGCCGGCGGCGGCAAATCCGCGACCAATCGTAACGAAACTGAAAGCTCGTCTAATTGGAAATGCGGACGAAGGAAAGCGACTGCCCTGTAGCATCCCGGTTTGCCCGGAACTTCCGTTACATCAACTCGTGCTTCGCGCAAAGGATATTTCGCTTTTTGAGCCGCCGGTGCAACATCATTTTCCAGAACATATTTGCTAATCCAACGGTTCAGGAAGATTTGTGCTTCCTGACGCGACATGAAACTTCCGATCTTGTCGCGCATCATTGATTTCAAGTAATGTGCAAAACGCGAAACGGCGAAAATATACTGCAACTGCGTTGACAAACGCGCATTGGCGTTAGCCGAGTCAGTATCGTATTTTTTCGCTTTGTTAGCAGACTGCGTGGCGAAAAATGCCGCGTAATCCGTTCCTTTGCAGTGAACGAGCGGAATAAATCCGTTATCGGAAAATTCTTTTTCACGACGATCAGTGATCGCCACTTCGGTCGGACATTTCATGGCAACTTCGCCTTCGTCGGTTTCAAAAGTATGGGTTGGAAGTCCGTCAACGAGACCGCCGCCTTCGACACCGCGAATCGCCACGCACCAACTATGCATCGAAAACGCTTCCGTCAGACGCGTTCCCATCGCATAAGCGGCATTGCTCCACAGATATTTTTTATGATCTGTTCCGTCAACATCTTCTTCAAAGTTGAAGTTTTCGGTCGGTTTGGTCGCCGCTCCGTAGGGAACTCGTCCCAGAACGTGCGGAAGCGTTAATCCGACGTAGCGTGAATCTTCCGATTCACGGAAACTGCGCCATTTCGCATATTCCGTGCGGTCGAAGATCTTCGAGATGTCGCGGACTTCGGTCATCTCCGAAAATTCGTCCCAACCGAACATTTCCGACGAAGCGGCACTGATAAACGGGGCATGAGCAGCCGCGGCAACTTGCGAAAGACTTTCCAGAAGTGCCAGATCCTGCGGATGATTGCCGAATTCGTAATCGCCGATTAATGCTCCGTAAGGCGCACCGCCGAATGTTCCGTATTCTTCTTCGTAGATTTTTTTGAACAATGCCGACTGGTCAAATTCGAGTGCCCGTTCAAAATCTTTCAAAAGTTCTTTTTTCGTCACGCTCATAACGCGAATCTTGAGCATCGTGCCGGTCAAACTGTTTTTGACGAGATGATGAATTCCGCGCCACGAACCCTCGAGTTTTTGAAACTCCGGGTGGTGCATAATTTCGTTCATCTGCGCCGAAAGCAGACGGTCAATTTCAGCAATTCGGGCGTTAATTGCCACGTCCATATTTTTGGACATGGTCAATGTGCCGCTCATCACCTGATTGACAAATTCGCCGATCATATCTTTAGCTTGTTCTTTTTGAAAATCGTCGCGCGCCATTTTGCCTTCGGTCAAAATCTGGTCAAGAAGCGTAACTTCCTGGACTTGTTCTTCGACTTGGGCTTCTGCTTGTTGTTTTGCTTTCTCAGCCATAATTTATTCCTCCTTCTTTCCTTCAATGCCCAGTGCATCGCTTAACTGTTTTTGTTTGTCAGCGTCGCCAATAATATCGTTCAGGATATTTTCCAACTTTTCGTTGCCGTCCATTTTTGAACGCAGATCGGAAAGTTTCTGACGCGCTTCGACGAGTTTGCGAAGCGGTTCGACATTTTGGACGATTTGATCCGGTTCGAAATCTTCGATATTGCTGAATGTCAAATCAACACCGACTTTGCTTCCGTCGTCTTGCAGTTTATTTTCAACCGAAAAGGCAACACGCGGTTTCATCCCGGCAAGCACCTGGTTGAAATTATCCGGGTCGATTTCAACAAATTTACGATTTTTGATGGC
>CADEFG010000016.1 GCA_902826505.1 uncultured Acidobacteriota bacterium | reverse complement strand
AAAAAACTATCCCAACAATTTAAAACAGCCTTAAAAATTTGAATCAAATTTACATTGCCTTTAATTCTTTGCAATTGGCAAAGAATTATTGAAAACTTGTTTAATTGTGGTAAAAGTTATTCTGCGCCTTTATTTGAGCCAATGTCAATCATTTTGGCGTCCCGGTTGAGATTTAATATGAAGGATTTGATTCGCGTTCTAATTATCGAAAATCAAACGCTGACGAGAATCGGCATCAAAACGATTTTAAGTTCAAACGCTGATTTTGAGATCGCCGGCGAAGCGGCATCGGGCGCCGAAGGATTTAAGCTTTTTCGCGAACTGAAACCCGACGTGATAATCCTCGGTTTGCGCTTACCGGATTCGTGCGCAATCGATACTTTGGGCGATTATTTTGCCGAAAATAACCGCGTGCGCATCTTGGTTTTAGCCGATACGGCAGGCGATGCGGAAATCAGCAAAGCCTTAAAAAAAGGTGCGCTCGGCTATATCTGCAAAGACATTTCGCCCGACGAACTCGTAAAAGCGATTCGCACCGTCGCTTTGGGTAAAAAATACATTCCCGCAGATATTGCCGAAATCCTCAGCGAAAGTTTCGGCAACGAAGAATTAACGCCGACCGAAACGCGGATCTTACAGCAGATCGTCGCCGGAAAATCCAATAAAGAAATCGCCTACGATCTGAACATTTCAGAAAACACGGTCAAAACGCACGTCAAAAACGTCTTTGAAAAACTCGGCGTTTCCGACCGAACGAGCGCCGCCACACTGGCGATCCGGCGCGGTTTGGTGAGAATTCATTTATAATTGTTTTTAACGCAAAGATGCGAAAAGGCAGCGGCGCACAGCTAATTTTTGTAAAATCTCTTCTCTAAGGTTTCTCAAAAATCTTTACGTCTTTGTGCCTTTGCGTTAAAAAAGTCTTGCGCCTTTCCTCACCCGAAAGTATGAGGAAAATCTCACGGCAATTGATGATTACAGACGCTTTTTTCTCTTGTAAAATTGAAACATCAAGTCGAAATAAGCGACACGAAAAATTTTAACAAGAGGGGAAAAAATAAAATGATCAAAATCAGACGCAGCAACGAACGCGGTCACGCCGATTACGGTTGGCTCGACACGAATTATACGTTTTCATTCAGTAATTATTACGACCCGCGCTTTATGGGTTTCCGTTCATTGCGCGTAATCAACGAAGATTTCATCGCGCCGGATCAGGGTTTTCCGACGCACGGACACCGCGATATGGAAATTATCACGTATGTCATGAGCGGCGAATTATCGCACAAGGATTCGATGGGCAACGGCACGACGATTCTGCCGAACGAAGTCCAAAGAATGACTGCCGGAACCGGAATTTTGCACAGCGAATACAGCTCGCCGACCGATAAAACGCATCTTTTGCAGATTTGGATTCTGCCCGAAGAAGAAAATCTAACACCGGGTTATGAACAAACCTTTTTCGCGCCCGAAGACAAAAAAGGCAAACTCAAGCTTGTTGCTTCAAGAGCGGGAACCGACGGTTCGGTGACGATTCATCAGGACGTCAATCTTTACAGTTCGATTCTGGCAAAAGACGAAACGGTTAAACACAAATTGGCGGAAAATCGTCACGCGTGGATTCAAATCGTCAAAGGCGAACTTGAATTGAACGGCGAAACTTTAACGCAAGGCGACGGCGCGGCGGTCAGCGATGAAAGATTATTGCAAATCAAATCGCTCGCGGACGAAACCGAGTTTTTATTGTTCGATTTGAACTGATAAAATTGAACTAATAAAACTCAAAGAAATTGCCTGCGAAACACACGAAATTTTTTAGCTTTTTTTTCGTCCATTTCGTGTGTTTCGCAGGCAAAATGTTTTAAAACTGTGGTAAATTCGCAAGATAAACTTTTTTTCGGAGGGAAAATGGAAGAGATCTTTTCGTATGACGTGATGCCGTATCCGAGCAAGTTTTTTTTGCAAACGCATCCCGATCGGCTGGCGACGCTCGCGACGCTTTTTGGCATGAATCCCGCAAGGGTCGAAACCTGCCGCGTGCTCGAACTCGGCTGCGGAAACGGCAGCAATCTGATTTCGCACGCTTTTAATCTTCCGTCAGCGCAATTTGTCGGCGTCGATCTGGCGGAAAATCATATCACGGACGCAAAACGTTCGGCGGAAGAATTAAACCTTTCGAACACCGAATTTTACCAGATGGACGTGATGGAAATGTCCGCCGAAAAGTTTGGCAAATTCGATTACGTCATCGCGCACGGGCTTTTTTCTTGGGTTCCCGATTTCGTTCGCGAAAAGACGCTGGCGCTTTACCGCGAATTTTTGAACGAAGCGGGCGTCGGCTATATCAGCTATAACGCTTTTCCGGGCGCGCATCACCGGCAAATGGTGCAGAAAATGATGCGTTTTCACGCGCGTCATTTGGACGAACCCGTAGAAAAGGTCGGCAAATCGATCTCGTTTCTCGCCTTCTTGAGCGAAAACGCGACCGAAAAAGAAATCTTCACGCCGATCCTGAAATCGGAACTCAAACGCCATTTCGAACACGACGCGGCGGATATTTTTCACGACGATCTATCGGACTTGAATGTCGCTTTTTATTTTCACGAATTCGCCGAACTGTTAAAACAAAACAATTTGCAATACCTTGCGGAAGCCGAGTTGCACGCGATGGGCACGCAAAGTTTATCGAGCGAAGCGCGTTCGATGATCGAATCGCTCGATGATGTTATCGAACGCGAACAATATCTCGATTTTTTGCGCGGACGCATTTTTCGGCAAACGCTTTTTTGCCGCGAAGAAATCGAGCTTAAGCGCAATCCCGAACCGGCTGTAATGAATAAGTTTTTGCTTTCCTCTTCGATTCGTCCGCTCTCCGCCAAGCCCGAACTTTCTTCGCAAAAGGTCGAAAAATTTGTCGGAATGAAAGGCATCAGCATCGAAATTGATCACCCGCTGACAAAAGCTGCGCTTGTTCACCTCGGCGAAATTTGGGGACGCGCGATCTCGTTCGGTGAACTCTTAAAAAAAGCGGATGAAATGCTCGAAAAACAAGACTTGCCGGCAGAAAAATGGGACGAGCAATTTTATATTACGAGCGCGATTTTACTCCAAATCTGTCGCGGGACGGGTTTGCTCGAACTGCATCTTTTTCAGCCCGGAGCCGCGACCGAAGCGAGCGAAAAACCGAAAATCAACGAACTGGCACGGTGGCAGCTTCCGCAGGCAAATAACGTTTTGACGCTTTTAAATTTGGACGTCAAGATCGAAGACGAAATCTCGCGCCATCTGCTCGAAATTTGCGACGGAACGCGAAACCGTGAACAAATCCTTGAAGAAATGCGCGAATTTATCGAACAAAGCGAGGACATCGAAGGCAAAGAGACGCTTTTAAAGGATTTGAATGATTGGCTCAGTGAGAGTTTAACGCAGCTCACCAAACTCGGAATGTTTGAAGGTTAGGTTTTTGGTTTTTGGTTTTTGGTTTTTGGTTTGATTTAACCTAAAATTTAAAACCCAATGAACACAGTTAATCAAAAATCGGCAACTCCGAAAGATGCTTCGGCGGTTATTTTACTAAATCAGGACGAATCGAAGGTTCTCTGGGCGCAGCGCAACCCGAAACTTTCTTTCCTTGGCGGCTTTCATGCTTTTCCGGGCGGAAAAACCGACGAACCAGACCGCGAAATTGCCGTTAAAAACTGTGCTGACGCGGATTTTGCGAAATTTATCGTCGGCGCGGTGCGCGAATTGTTTGAAGAAGTCGGCGTTTTGCTCGTCCGCAATGGCGAAAAACTGACCAAAGGTCAACGCGCTTCGCTGCACGACGATTTGATCTCGGGAAGAAGCAGTTTCCCGGAAATTCTCACCGCTTGGAATTTATCGATCGACGCCGAAGATTTTCTCTACACGGGTTTTTGGACGACGCCGAAGTCTTCGCCGGTGCGTTTTAAAACGCGTTTTTTTATTGCCAAATGTCCGGCAAAACAAACGCCTTACGCGGCGATCACGGAAATGCTGACGCCTGAATTTATCACGCCAAAAGAGGCGCTTGCACGTTGGACAAATTCGGAAGTTTTGATCGCGCCGCCGGTTTTGATTTCGCTTCAACAGTTGGAAGAATATTTCCCGCAAAGCCGCCAAGAAGCAAAGGAAACCGATCAACAAATCTCTGCGCCTTTGCGCCTTTGCGGGGAAAAGATTCTTAAAAAATCGCAAAAGTGCGACGGCAACATAAATTATATCGAACTCAATCCGCGCGTCATTTGCTTTCCGCTGCGCACCGCAACGCTTCCGCCCGCGACACATACGAATTGTTTTATCGTCGGGCGACGTGAATTCGTCGTGATCGACGCGGCTTCAAAAGACGAATCGGAATTAGTGAATCTTTTTGAGCTCGTGGATTCTTTTGTCGAGAAAGGTTTTGTCTGCAAAGAAATCATCGTTTCGCATCTTCATCCTGACCATTTCGGCGGCGAGATTCTTTTGCAAAAACATTTTCGCGAAAAATTCGGTCTCGTAATTCCGGTTTCCGCGCACCGAATCACGGCGGAGAGCCTTTCGGGAAAAGTCGATTTTCAGAAATTTATCGAAGACGATGAAATCATCAAATTAAAAGACAACGCGGGCGCAAGTTTTGAAATTACGGCGCTTCACACGCCCGGACACGCGCGCGGGCATCTTTGTTTTTACGATCGGGCGCGTGGCTTTTTACTTTCATCGGATAATGTCGTCGGCGCCGGAACCGTTCTGATCGCGCCGCCCGAAGGCGATCTGTCAGATTATCTGGCTTCGCTCGAAAGGATGAAAAATCTGCCGAACCTGCGGCATCTCTGCGGCTCGCACGGCGCGGCGATTTTTGATGCGCGCGGCAAAATCGAAGAATACATCGCGCATCGTCTGGAACGTGAAAAACAGGTTTTGGAAGCCGTTCGCGGCGGCGCGCAGACGGCAGAAGAAATTGCCGCGATCATTTATCAAAACCTCAGCCCAAACATCTTTCCGCTCGCCGTGAAATCCGTTGAAGCGCACCTGGCGAAAATAGAAAAAGATAAAAATTCATTGAATAATGCTTCTTCATAAAAAATTCAAAGAAACTTCAACTTTTACTAAAGTTTTTCCCAGACCGGTTTGTTATCCTGCATCTGTTCGCGAATTGTTTACGAACAATTCTGAAAGTTTGAAAAGAAAGAGGAGAAAATTTATGAGTAATTTAGAAACTGTCAGAGAAATTTATGAAGCCTTCGGCAAGGGCGATGTGCCGACAATCTTGTCGCGTCTGGCGGAAGATGTCGAATGGGAACAATGGGAAGATAATTTCGCACAACAATACGACGTGCCTTATTTGCGCCATAAAAAAGGCGTGCAGGCGGTCGTCGAATTTTTTCACGAAGTCGGAAAGCTCGGCATCAAAGAGTTTAAAGTTTTATCGGTGATGGAAGGCGCGGGTCAGATCGCGGCGGAGATCGAGATCGAAACCGCGAATTTCCGCGATGAAGAAATTCATCTTTGGACGTTTAACGAGGACGGAAAAGTTTCGCGTTTCCGGCATTATGTCGATACGGCAAAACATATTGCGGCAGCCGGAAAAATAAAAAGTTCAACTGCCGCTTAAGACCAACCGAAACGGAAAATGTCTTTCGACCGCGATATTTTCGAGCTTCGCTTTTTCGGCTAAAAGTTTTAATTCTTCGGGGACGAACGACCGCAAAATCGAGAGCGAGCCGTCTTCGACGACAAGCGGGCTGATCCGAAATCCGGCGCAAAAAATTTGATAAGAAAGATACGCCATTTTGTGACGATGCAGATCAATGACAAATATTTTGCGCCGCGCAACACGCGCCATTTCGCGCAGGGTTCGGACAATATTTTCGTCCGTCAAATGATGCGTAAAAAGCGAGCAAATCGCGTAATCAAATGAGTTTTCGGCAAATGGTAGATTTAACGCATCTCCGCGAATTGCTTTGATTTCGGCGAAATCTTTTGATTCTTCCAAAATCGCACGCGCCGAACGCTCGTTCAGTTCCAAACCGGAAAGCTCTGTTTTTCGCTTTTGACGGCTCGCAAATTTCGCGATCACGCGCAGCAATTCGCCCGAACCCGCGCCGACATCGAGCACGGAAAATTCGTGCAAATTTTCGCGTTCGATCTCGCGTAAAAGCGTCTTTTTCAAAGCCCGATTATCGCCCGCAAAACGATTTACCAATCGAATATCGTGCAAAAAACGATCGTATTCTTCGGGCGTGTAATCGCCCGTGTCGATGCGTTCGAGCTTTAAGCTGCGGTTTTGAAAATCTTTTGTCACCTGTTCCATCTTGGCATAAAAAAGAGTTAAAATGGAACTTTCAAAAGGAATACTATTTCGAAACGACACTGATGCCGACTATCTTTACACACGCCGTTTTCGCTACCGTATTAGGAAAATCTGCCATCTCAAAAACTGTTTTAATTTGGTTTTGGGTGATTACTGCTTTGTGCGCGATGATTCCTGACGCGGATGTCATCGGCTATTCATTCGGCGTCGAGCGCGGCAGCATGTTTGCGCATCGCGGATTTACACATTCAATCGCTTTCGCGCTCGTATTTGGCGCGATCGTCGCTTTTTTTGTGCATAAATTTTTGCCAACCAATCTGACATTGATAAAACTTTTCGTCTATTTTTCACTGGTGACATTTTCTCATTCCTTTCTGGATATGCTGACGAACGGCGGTCCGGGCGTGGCATTGTTTGCGCCGCTCAGCAATCAGCGATTTTTCTTTCCGTGGCGACCGGTCGAAGTTTCGCCGATCGGCGTCGGATTTTTCAGCCGCCGAGGCTTGATCGTGATTTTTAGCGAGATTATCTGGGTCTGGCTTCCGGCTTTTTTGTTTTTTTTACTGGCTATAATTATTCGCAAAATTCGGAAGAAAAGCTGAAAAGAATTGGAAACAACCGTGCCGAGTTTAAGAAAAAACAGAAAAATTTTGCGCCTTTGTTTAATGCTCCGCTGCGATTTATCGAGAAAATTTATTGGTCGGCGGTCAAACCCGCTGATTCCGTTTACCCTTAGCGTCGCTGCCGAATTTTGATTTTAGCTTTCTATCTTTTCTAAAACCAGCGCTGAATTTTTTGAACCGAAACCGATGCAATTGCAAAGCACGGTTTTGACTTTCGCGGCGCGTGAAATATTCGGCACGTAATCCAGATCGCAGGTTTCGTCCGGGTCGTCTAAATTTATCGTCGGCGCGATAATCCCTTCGTTCAAGGCAAACAAAGCTGCGCCGATTCCGGCAGCGCCCGACGCGCCCTGCGGATGCCCGACCTGCGATTTTGTCGCCGACATCGGAATTTTGTAAGCGTGGTCGCCGAACGCGAGCTTGATGGCTTTCGTTTCGATCCGATCGTTCAGTTGCGTTGCCGTGCCGTGCAGATTTATATAATCGATCTGTTCGGGCGCAGCTTCCGCGTCTTCTAAGGCAAGCAGCATCGCGCGGGCAGGTTCGATGCCGTTTTCCTCAAGCCGAACGCGGTGATAGGCATCGCACGTCGAGCCGTAGCCTTTGATCTCGGCATAAATCTTCGCGCCCCGAGCCAAAGCACTTTCGAGAGTTTCCAGCACAAAAATCCACGCGCCTTCGCCCAAAACCATTCCCGAACGATTTTTGTCGAACGGACGCGATGCCCGTGCAGGTTCATCATTCCAATTTCTGGTCAGAACGGTCAGCACATTAAAGGCTTCCAGAATACCGCGCGCCATCGGCGCGTCAACGCCGCCCGCGAGCATCGCGTCCTGTTTTCCGAGAGCAATATGCTGGGCGGCATAGGCGATCGCGTCGGTCGAAGACGTACAGCCCGTCGAAACGATGTGCGAAAGCCCGTGCAAACCAAAAACCATCGAAAGTTCGCTTGATAAACCGCCGTGCGTCGAGGAAGGAATCGTGTAAATGCTTCCTTTTTGCGCCTGACCCGAAAACCAGTAACCGTATTGCCGTTCGGTAAAAGCCAAACCGCCGCCGCCGGTTCCCAAAACGACGCCGAATCTTCGCTGTTCGTCGAGCGACAGATTTTCGGTTTGGATATTTGCGTCCCGAACGGCTTCGCGCGCCGCTTTGAGCGCGAGCGGAACACAGCGCGAAACATTTTTGCGGTCTTTCGGATTGAGCTCGGCTTGCCAGTCAAAATCTTTGACTTCCGCCGCAATTTGCACTTCGGCATCCGACGCGTCAAAACTTTCGATGCGGCTGACACCGCTTTTACCGGTTTTGAGAGATTCCCAAAACCGTTCGCGCCCGATGCCGATCGGCGTCACACATCCGAAACCTGTTATACATACGCGTCGCGGCTTTGAGAAATTACTGAACATAAAAAAATTAATTTGAGCATAGCATTTTGCGCGAATCGAAAGCTATTTGAAACGAACCACAAATTAAAAACGTCACCCAAATTATCCTGAATGACGTTTCAAAAATTTTTAAATTATTTATTTGTCTAAATTAAGCGTAGTTTTTAGCCATTCGAATCAAGGCTTTACATCAAATTCCACGCTTTTATATGATTCGCGCCGGTTAATCAACCGGCTTCGCCGTAAATCCAGTTCGGTTTGCGCGTTGAAAAATAGCTCGCTTCGCTTTTGACGGTCGCGACGACATCGCGCCACGGATCGCAAATGACGGCATCTTCGCCCCAGGTCGCGTAATTGGTCGTGTCGCTTCCGCTCTTTCGTCCGATGATCACGAACGCGTGTTTATAGCCGTCAACTTCCATCCAATCGAGCGGGAAAATCTTTTGCTGGCGCAGGTAAACAAAGGCGATCGCGCTTTGTTCGCCGCAGTTTCCGCAGCCGTAAGCCTGCGCGGCTTCGGCGCTTTTTTCGAGATAAATGCGCTGCGCTTTGATTCTGCCGTCAATATTGGTCGTATAAGTTTCGTTTGCCAATGCCGCGTCGACATCGCGCTCGACCTGTTTGCGCATCTCGCCCGTGTTGACCAAACTGCCCGAACATTGCCACGCCTTCCAAAAATCGACCCGCAGTTTGTTCGACGCGCCGATCGTCATTTTCTTTTTAACATATTCATTCGCGATCACCGCGCTCGACAGATACCAACCCGCTTTTGACATATTTTTTTACTCCTTTGTGATTAAAAAATTACTCTCCAATCAACAACGCGAAAAAAAATGACAAAAAGGCTCTTTTGACAAAAAAAAAGATTAAGACACAATCATCAAAAAGCGCGATTTCTCTCAGATCAGCGATCGTTTTTTTCTTCGAACGAATTTTTGCTTTCAAAAAGCAGCCAGATAAATGGCAATAGATACAACAGCTTTAAGATTCCCGCTGCGGCGCTTAACGAACTGCCCAGATAAGTCAGATAAAAATCATAAAGTTCGGTCAAAAAAACCACGCTCATCACCAAAAATCCAAAAATCCGCGTTTTGCCGCGACTGTCAAAGATCAGCAATGCGACAAACCATAATAAAAGGAGTCTGACCAGCCAACCTTCGACTCTTTGCCCCAAAATTTGAAATGCAAGATACTTCAGCGCGTCGTTTTTCAGCAAAGGACTGATGCCTTGAAGAAGAAAAATAACGGCTAATCCGCCGGTTGCCAAAGCGTCTGTCCAATTTATCCATCCGGGAATCTTAAAATCGAAAACGGCGCACGCGATAAAAGCAAAACCGACCGCGCAGACTAAATGAAGGACCATCTCGGCGTCAATGCCGAAAACCGCCTGCCCCGAAATCGCGACGGGAACCGCCGACAGAAAAATTATCGCCGCTAAAAAACCGCGCCATGATTTCATTTTGATTAAACTAATGACGGCTGAATTATCTGCCACAACGAAGCGGACGTCAAATATCTGAATTTTTCGAATAAAAACGTCACCAACCAAAGTTGGATGACGTTCCAATCTTTCCAAAATGTAAAATTATGAAAACGTGTAATTTGTGCGTTTTCAAGGTTTCGCGGCATACGGCGTTGGTTGATCAAGATCTTTCGACCCTGTTTTGATTCCCGAGATGCAGCACGATGAAGGTGTCGAACCTGTGACCTTGGACAGCAGATAACACATCGGCGGATCGGACGGATTATAGTATCCTGCCCTGACAAGCCCAAATCCTGCGCACCTTGCATCGGCTTCGCAATCTGCCCGACACGCTTCGACCGTTGTTCCGCGATAATAGGTCAGCCGTTCGCCGTTGAGACTGGCATTGAAATCTATCGGTTCCCATCCGGCGATGTCATTTGTATTGGAATTATTACTTCGTCCGTCAGTATTTGCCGGTGTCGGAGTTTGCGTAGATTTTTTATTTGCATAAACATTGGATAAATTTTTGTCTTCCGAACCCTTGCCGCCGAACAACAACCAACCAAAACCGATGCCGCCAAAAACAAGACACATCACGAGCGCCGTCAGAGTGATTGTCATAAGCGTGTTGGATTTTTTCGCGTCCGGCTGAACCGCCGCGCCCTCAGTGATCCGGCTTTTCTGCTCCCAACCAGCCGTGACCGGATTTTGCCTGACGACGGTTTCTTTTTCGCTCCAATCAACCGTCGGCAGCGGCGGATTTTCCGAAAGCTCGCGAAGTCCCGTTCCGTCCTGCAAACAAAACCGTAAACTTTCATCGGCATAAGTCGTTTGGCAGCTCGGACAATATTTCATAAAAAGCTCCTTCGCGTGAGTTTGGAATGAAAATATCAGATTTTATCATATCCGCAGAGGCATCACGATGTATTTGTAGTCGTAGCTCGAATCGCCGGCGACACGCATTTGGGTTTGGGCATTACCGTCCTTGAACTCGAACGAAATACGCGGTTTGCCGCCCGTCTCTTTGACTCTGACGGTTTCGCCGTCGGTTTCCTGCTCGTTGGTCGCTTCGGCAGTGTCGCCTGCTCCGACGACGTTTAAGAACTCTTGCAGATATTGCGAATTGAAACCGATCTGAATTTCTTCGCCGTTGTAATCTGCCGAAACTTTTTCGCTCGCTTCGCCTTCTTCCGAGCTTTGCGCGCCGATCTCGATCTCGCCGGTGCGAATCGTTATTTTGACCGAGCGCGTCCGTTCGTCTGCCATCAACGAGACGCGGCGCAGGGCGTTTTTCATCTCGTCGGCTTCAAATGTCACAACCTTGTCGTTGTCCTTCGGGATGACCATTTCGTAATTCGGAAAATTACCCGAAAGTTTGCGCGTGATCAGAAGCCGCCCTTCAACTTCAAAATAAATGTGGTTCGGGTCTTCGCCAAAACTTATGTCGCCCGCCGCGTCGCGCGAGATCTTGACCAGCTCCATCAAAGCCTTTTTCGGAATCAGCGCATCCATATTTTCCGCCGGCGCATTGTCGCCCAAGAATTTTTGGATAAATGCGAGCCGGTGTCCGTCGGTCGTCACCATTCGCGCCGTATTGCCGTCGATCATAAATTTCGCGCCCGACAGCGTGAAGCGCGACTGCTCGTTCGTGATCGCAAAAGCCGTGTTGCTGATAAAGTGATTAAAAATCTCCGCCGAAAGTTTCAGCGGCGCGCTCTTGAAAGACGGAACTTCGGGAAACTGGTCGCGGTTGACGCCGGCGAGCCGGAACTTCGATTTGCCGCACGACATCTTGACCCATTCGTTTTCTTCCTTCGTAAAATGCACGTCGCCCGAATCCAAGAGACGAACGATGTCGAAAAGTTTTCGCGCCTGAATACACATCGCGCCCGCTTGTTTGATCTCGGCTTCGGCTTCGCAGCGAATTGTTACGTCCAGATCGGTTCCGACGATTCGAATCGTTCCTTCGCCGACCGATTCGATCAAAATATTCGACAAGACCGGAATCGTCGATTTCTTTTCGACAATCCCCTGGACAAATCCGAGTTCCTCTTTTAATGCGCTTTGCTTGATTACAAATTCCATAGTTAATTATTCCTCACTTTTTACGAACGCTTCGTTTGATATTTTTATTTAGGATATTTTAGGTCTAAATCTATTCTTATACAATCTCAATAACACTGATATTTTTATCTTTTATTTCTTCAAGTTTTACTTTCAATTCGCGCACCTTTTTACTAATTCTAATAATTTAAAATTTATATATATTTAATAGTAGTAGTAGTAGGGCTTGTGGAAATGTGGAAAAGCGACTTTATTAGTGAAATAGTTAGACTTGTGCGTCCACAGGGCTTGTGGAAAAGATTGTGGAAAACTTCTAACCTGTGGAAAAAAAAGACAAAAGAATAGTCTCTCCACAATTTCCACAGGCGATTTTTTCCTCAGCCTGTGGAAAAGTGGAAAACTTTGTTTAAATATTGATTAATAAACCAGTATTTAAATCAGCTTTCTAAATTTTCTGTGGAAAATTTTCCACAAATCTTTTTTTAGTTTGAGCTAACTAACTGCAAAGAGTATCAATTAGCTCGCTGATGACCCTGTGGAAATTTTTATCATCCTTCACAATGCCATCGATTTTCTCAACCGAGTGCATGACGGTCGTATGATGTTTGCCGCCATACTCGCGCCCGATCTCGGGAAAACTGTGTTTCGTCAATCTTTTACATAAATACATCGCAACCTGGCGCGGGACGGCGATCTGGCGCGAATTATTTTTCGATTTCAATTCTTCCATCGAAAGTTTGTAATGCGCAGCCACCGTCCGGGCAATGCGGTCCATCGTGATTCCTTCGGGTTGTTCGTTGTCGATTACATTGCGCATCGCATCCTGCGCGAGCATTTTTGAGATCGGCACCCCGCGCAGCGAAGAAATTGCGACGAGCCTGACGAGCGAACCTTCGAGCTCACGAATATTGCTCTTAACTTTGCTGGCGATAAAAAATGCAATGTCGTCCGGCAACCCGACGCCGTCCAAATCAGCTTTACGTTTCAGGATCGCAACCTTTGTTTCGAGATCCGGCGGTTCGATGTCGGCGATCAAGCCCCATTCAAAACGCGAATGCAGCCGTTCTTCAAGTGTCGGAATTTCACGCGGCGGACAATCCGAGCTGATGACGATCTGTTTCTGGTCGTTATGGAGCGTATTGAATGTATGGAAAAATTCTTCCTGCGTTCGCTCCTTTCCCGCCATAAATTGCACATCATCCATCAGCAGGACATCGATCGAGCGGTATTTTTCGCGGAAAGTCTGCGTTTTGTCGTAACGAATCGCATTGATCAATTCGTTCATAAACTTTTCGGACGTGATATAGGCGACGCGCAGATGGCGATTTCTTTCCTTTATCGAATGACCGATGGCGTGCATCAGATGTGTTTTTCCGAGCCCGACGCCGCCATATATAAATAAAGGATTATAGGTTTTACCCGGCGATTCAGCCGCGCCGAGACTTGCCGCGTGGGCAAACTGGTTGCACGCGCCGACGACGAATTTATCGAATGTGTATTTTGGATTGAGCGAATTTTCGATCGGTTCGATATCAACAAAGTTGGTCGGACTATTTTTTATCAAGACCTCGGGTTTTGGTTTATCTAAATTAAATCCGTTTAAAGTTGAGGGTGCTGCATAAGAACTTGGTCGGTCAAAGAAAGATTCCGGGTCGTCGTCCGCATATTCTTCCTGCATTTCGTTTTCCTCGATTTCCCAATCGAGACGATAGTTCGGTAAATTCAGCTCTTTTAATGTCTGATTGATCATTTCTGAATAATATGTGCTGACCCAATCCTTATTGACCTGGCTGGCGCGTAGACGCACGATTTTCTCCTGTTCGTCACAGCCGTCAAATTGAATCGGGCGAAACCAGGCGTCAAAAATTTGTTTATTCAAACGTTTTTCGACCGATTGCAGAATGTTGTTCCAGACATTTTTATTTTCCAACGAAGTTTCCATATCTTCTCACCGGGCAATTTTTTTGTTAAATCTTTGGTAAAACTTTTAAGCAAAATCTACCTAAAAACTAACTGTTGAGACTTTTCTTTAAATACTTCTGCGATCTCGTCACAAACCTTTATATCTTATGAGCTTTGAAGGCTTTTTAAGATGCGGATATAAAAGTTTTCCACAGAGTTTTCCACAGGCTTGTGGAAAGCTGCTTAAAAGTTAAAGTAAAACTTTAAGTCTAATGTTTTCAATAATTTACAAGTTTTTTTATTATCGGAAACGGCACTTAGACTAACATAAAAAAAAATCAAACGCAAGTGTTTTCCACAGGTTTTTTAAGGAAATAAATTTTGTTAGATAAAGCCTTTTTATAACAGCAACTTGGCAAGATTTCAGACTCAAGATAGACTTGTTTTATTCGTTTTTAGAGCAAAATTTTTATGGCAAGAAAAAGAAAAAAAATGATAATTTCAACCGGGACGGAAACGCCGAAAGTTAATTTAACCGAACAGATAAAAAATGCGGTCACAGATTTATGGTATATGAGTGAAACCGACGCGGAAATTTTTCCGTTCACCGGAAGTAAAGCTGATTCAGTGACAAAAGAAAGTTTGCTCGATCAAATCGGCAAACAGGCTGACACGCCGGTTGAGGAAAGAGGTTTCGATGAAATGTTTACGCGCTTGACGACAATTCAGGATTGGTTCGGCGACGAAGAAAAAGCGACTGCTGAAAAATTCACGGCGTTGAAGAGTTTGCTTGAAAAGAATCTAAAAGATTCGAAGGTTTTCAAGGTCGGAAAAATTGAGCTGGATATTTATTTTGTCGGGCTTGACGCGGAAGGCAATTTAGCAGGAATTCAGACAAAAGCCATTGAAACGTAAATCGTGAATCGTAAATCGATATTAGATAGAAAACGATTTACGATTCACGATTTACAATTTACGAATTAATTATTTCCCTTTGACCGAGCTGGCGCCGGAAGTTGATTTTTCAAGATTTTTTGGATTGCCTGAATAGATAACTTTACTTGCACCCGATAAATCGGCTTTCAGATCACCCGAAACGTAAACGCTCGCATTGCTGGCGCCGCTTCCATCAACACTCACGTTTTCCGCCTTTAAGTTTTCCGCTTCAAGACGGCTTGCCCCGCTCAATTCGACTTCGAGATTTTTCGTTTCGCCGTCGACCTTGATTTTCGAAGCGCCGCTCGCGTCAACCTTCAGCGACTCGTTTTTCAGATTTGTTAAAGTAACCTTCGAAACGCCCGAAACTTCGAGATTTTCGATATTCGGCGCAGAGATGCGAACGCGGATCGGACTTTTCGGCGAGAGGCGCTTTTCGGTCGAAATTTCCAAAGTTCCACCTCTGACCTCAGTTTTAATATATTGCAAAAGATTGTCGTCGGCTTCGACTTCGACGCTGAAATCTTTTTGCGCGACTATTTGGACTTCAATAACGCCGCTTGTGTCAATTGATTTGAAATCAGCAAGATTTCTTTGTTCGGTTTGAATATTGCCCGAACCCTGAACTCCGCCAAAATTGACCGAAAGATTAAATATTTTCGCCGAAGTTTTGCCCCACGAGAAGAAATTTGCAAAAGTAATACCAATTATCACCGCGATAATAAAAATTATAATTCCGATTTTTTTCATTGATTCCTCCAAGAAAGATAAGTTATGTCGAAAATGAGAACGGAATTATGTTTTAAAAAGTTCAAGAAAAAATTATTTTTTCTTGATTGTGCTGGCGCCCGACGCATTTTGCTTGATGTTTTTCGGCTCAGTCGTATAAATAACCGAGCTGGCGCCCGACGCCTCGGCATCCAGTTCGCCGGTCGGTGAAACCGTCATATTGCTGGCTCCGGACGAATTGGCTTTGGTATTTTCGACTTTTAAATTTTCCGCATCGATTCCGCTCGCGCCGTTTGCCGTCGCGTCTAAAGATTTAACTTCACCGTCAATTTTGATTTTCGACGCGCCGCTCGCGTTTAATTTGATCGAATCAGTTTTAGCCGCCGAAATGTTTGCGGTTGACGCTCCTGAAATATCTAAATCAGTAAGTTCGGGCATCGAAATTTTGATCTTAATTTTGTTTTTAGCCGAAATGCTGTCTTTTGTCGAGATTTTTAAGGTGTTGCCGCTGACCTCTGTTTTTATTTGCTCGAGCAGATTATCGTCGGCTTCAATCGTTAGAGCAAAATCTTTTTGAACAGTAATTTCAAGATTGACGGCATTCTCGGCTTTCACTTCCTTAAAGCCAGTTACGCTGCGTGTTTCGGTTTTGGTGTTGCCCGAACCTTGAACGCCGCCGATATTTTCAATTTTGCAACCCGAAATTAAAACGATTAGAAAACTGGCGATAACTATAACAAATACTGTTTTTTTCATTATTTTTCTCCAAACAATTTAGAAATATTTCATATATTTCAAATATGAAAGTAATGATTGAACAACCCCGATGATCAAACCGAAAAAAGCGCCGAAAAGTTCGATTGTCCGAAGATGTTCTTTGGCGACCGACATAATCAGCGATTCGAGTTTTTCGACCGGATAATTATTGATTTTTTCACGTACGACACCGCCGACATCAAACTCGCGAATCGCTTCGGGCAATTTTTCTTTTGCTGCCGAAATTATCGTTTCGGTCAAAGATTTGCCGGTTTTGCGAACTTGTTCCTCAGAAATATGGTCGGCAAGTTTGCCGATCGGGCGTGCCAGAAAACCTTCGATCTGGTTTGATAGAACAGAATTAATAATGTTGGTCGTTTCGCCGCGTGAAAGTATGCTCAAAAGACCTTTTGAGAGCATCTTCTTAAGTTTTTCCTCGGCTTGCGGATGAACGGTTTGCAAAATCGCATCAATGCTGTGCGGGCGAAGTTTATGCAGCGAATCGCTCAAATAAGCCGAAATCGAAGTTGTCATCTCGTCGCCCTGCAAAAGTGCGAGAACATTTTTGGAAATTTGTGCCTTGAGCCGCTCAAGCTGTTCGGGCGCGATCTTTCCGATCAGTTCGGGTAACGGACGCGCCATTGTCTTATCGATCGTCGTGTCGAGAAAGCCTTTTGCTTCGGCGGCAAAAAAATCGCCGCGCAAGGTTTCCTCGACGCGCTTCGGCAAACTTTCGTTGACGAGATCATCGACTTCCTTTAAAAGATTTTCGCGCGAAACGAAGATTTTTTTAAAGAACGGCAAACCTTCGTAATATTCGTGGACTTCGCGTTTGATCAGCGCGGAAATTTGATTGCGCGTTTTTTCAGCAGTCGCGAGTTCCGATAATTGATGAACGATCGGCTGAATTTGTTCGCCCGCTTTTTCCTTCAAAAGCGCGACGGCATCATCGGTAAATAAATTTCCCAAGGGCGTTTCGGAGTTTGCGAGATCGTCAACCCGGCGGCTGATAAAATCCTTGACTTTTTGTTCGAGCGTCGGTTGTTTGATGATCGAACGAATCCGGTCTTCGAGAAAACCGAGGATTTTGTTAAAGGTTTCTTCGTCAACGACTTCGGAAACGCGCTGGGAAAGCACTTCGTCAACGCGGCGTTCGACAAAACCTTGAATGGTTTCGATCGTTTCTTCACTTTGCAGAACTTCATCAATATGTTCGGCGATTTTGAGTTGCAGTGTTGAGATCGCGTCCAGCACAGGTTCGCGGACATTGGCGGGCAAGGCTTCGATCAGCGACGGGTAATTTTGCGAAATCAAATCTTCGGTATAGGAATCAACGACGCCCTGAATTTTTTTTCGCAGAAATTCCTTGCCGAAAAGCTCTTCGACGATGGTTTCCTGCGAAACTAGTTCTTCGCCGACAGCTTTCCCGATCGCCGTCGCCAGCCGTTCGCGGTGACGCGGCACCATTCCTTGCGGAAAAATTGTCAGACCGAGAAGTTTGACGGGTTTTCGCGGACGAAAGAGCATCCGGACGGCAAGCCACGCGCCCGCATAACCGTGAGCGGTTGCAAAAACGACTAAAACCAGAACCTCGATCCAACTGTCTCTCAAAAAATCCATTTTTCTTTGATGCCGTTTTTTTTGTTAGTAAACCTGAAAACCTTTTGATTTCAAACAAAAATCGGAAAAATCCCGGAGCCAATCGTGACTTGCCGAGTAATTTTTCCATTGCTCGTCTTCATCGCGGTAAAGCGTTCCGTCGTCTTGCGCATCGGTAATGGACAAATCGGCAAAGATTCGTTTATTCGGTTCCAGTTTCGGCAAAATCTCGTCGCGGATCTTTTCGCCGATAATATGCGCCTCGTCTTTTTCTAATTTGACGCCGGTCGCGTTATAAGCCATTTGCCGCAATTTTCCCTCGCTCAAAATATCGAAACTTTTGATAATTTCAAGCGTCGTTTTCCAATTCCAGACGTTTGCCTGAAACTCAAAGTTTTCCGAACTCGAATCCATTAAAGTGAAACTCATTGATCTTGCTCCCAACGATTAAATAAAAATCCTTTCAAAATGCTAAACGCGCCATCTTTTGAAGTCAATAGAATTTTACCGAAAAGAAGTAGAACAAAACTTTTGCCCACGAATAAACGCGAATAAACGCGAATTTAAGAAATCTTAATTATTCGTGTTGTTTCGTGCATTTCGCGGGCAAAAATGTTGAATTAAATTAATCTTGATCGAACTGCAAGGTTTCGATGATTTCCTGCATATACCGTTTGCCGAGTTCGAGGTCTTCGGTTTTGAGCGAAACCGCGCCGACCACGGCATGTCCGCCGCCGCCGTATTTTTCGCAGATTTCGGCGATGTTGTGAAGACGCGGACGCGGCGACCACGGGTTTGAACCGACCGATATTTTTGTCCGGAAACTGCTCCGCGTCAGCGAAACCGTGTAGGTCGTTTGCGGGTAAAAATAATACGGAATAAATTTGTTGTAACCGTCAATATCTGTGTCGGTGAGATCAAAACTAACGACGCCTTTACCGTAGACGGCGCGTTCTTTGATAAGTTCGACCGTTTTCCAATGCTGCTCAAGAATCGGCGCGAGCTTTGCTTGAATTTCCGAGCTTTCGAGAATTTCGTCAAGCGATTTTTCGGTCAGAGATTTGATGATTCGCTCAACGAAACTCGGGTCTTTTTCGCCTTCGATGACCTGCATCAATTTCAGTGCGCTTGATCGAAGTTCGACGCATTGCGCGGGCGATTCGTAAAGTGCGCCGTCGATAATATGCGCCCAATGAATCAGTTCGGCGAGGCTTTCGTCTTCAAAATCAAATTTTTCCTTGGCAATTCGCGCAATAAATTCACAGCACGATTTGCTGGTCGTATCGAGGAATTTTTTGCCCGACGCGTCGGCGCGAAAATTCTCTTCATCGGATTTCGATAAAAACGCCGATTGATGATGATCGAACCACCAGGTCAGACGCGAATCGGGCGAATATTTAAAATCAACGATCGCGTTTTCGTCACCGTCGAATTGGTCTTCGTCAAAGGCGTTGCCCGCGCGATGCATCGTCGGCGTGTAGAAAATTTCGGCGTGCGGGTTGATTTTGGCGCGGTAGAATTTTGTAAAAAGTGCGGCTGACGAAACGCCGTCGAAACAATTTCCGTGATAAAGAATGCGAAGTTTCATAAATTTCAAGTTTGTCGCGGCGGACAAAACATTCTAGAGTAGTTTTTCGCAAAAAATTCGTCAAGCGAAATTCGACATTTTGCGCTCTGATTGTAATTTTGGATAATTCTTTTATGGACACGAAAAAATATCTTCAAAGGATCGGCGCTGCAAAATCCGATTTCGGGATTAATTCGAAAGGGTTGAAATATTTACAGAAACAGCATCTTCTGAACATTCCGTTTGAAAATCTCGACATTCATTGGAAACGCCCGATTTTACTGGACACAGAGAAGTTTTATAAAAAAATTGTCGAGGAAATACGCGGCGGTTTTTGTTATGAATTGAACGGGTTGTTTTGTCAATTATTGAACGAAATCGGTTTTCCGAGCAGGTTAATTTCGGCGCGAGTTGCCACGTCGAACGGCAATTTTAGCGCAGAATACGATCATATGGCGATTCTGACAGCAGTTGACGGCGAAGACTTACTGGTTGATGTCGGGTTCGGAGATTTTACCGCCGAGCCTTTGAAATTTGTTTTGGATAATGAACAAACTGATAAAAACGGCGTTTTTTTGATCAGAAAATATCCGGACGAATATTTTGAAGTTGCTAAAAAAGACGGTGACGATTGGAAAAGCGAATATATTTTTAAAGATTTTGCGCGCGATTTAGCGGAATTTACGGAAATGTGCAATTTTCATCAAACGTCGCCGGAATCGCATTTTACGCGCGGAAAAGTCTGTTCGCTGATGCTCGAAAACGGGCGCAAAACGCTGACCGACAAAAAGTTTATCGAAACGAAAAACGAGCAAAAGAGCGAAACCGAAATAGATTCGGAAGATACTTTTAACGAAATTCTGGCGCGTGAATTTAGAATTGAGAAGAACTTTTAATAAAAATCATCTGTGGTTAAATTGCGCTAAAAAGTCTATAATCTCTCTTTCAAAATTATGTCTAACTCAATTTCATAT
>CADEFG010000015.1:15904-20457 GCA_902826505.1 uncultured Acidobacteriota bacterium | reverse complement strand
TTATTGTTTGCTTTCATTTAGCTGAAATTTGCCATAAATTACGGCTTGCGGCTTTTTTATTCGCGGGTGAAAAACTTTTCGAGTCTTTCTAAGGCGCCGCGCGTTTGAACGTGCTGGGCGCCGAGTTTTTCGAGCAAAACATCGTAGCTTTCGAACAATAATTTTTTGCCGCGCACGGGTTCGCCCAAAAGCATCAAACATTCGCCGTAAAAACTGTTCGCGGTCGATAACAGCCAATGATTTTCGCTCAGGGTTTTGCGCCGCAGAACCAGACATTCTTCGAGCGCGTGGCGGGCGGTTTCGGGTTTGCCCTGCGCGAGCAGACTTCTACCAAGGATTAAAAACGAGCTGCTCGTTGCGGGATGCTCGTCCGTCAAACCTTTGCCGCGCATTGCCAGAACTTCGCGGGCGAGACTTTCGGATTCGGTATAATTGCCGCGCTCGGCGTTCAGAAAAGCGAGATCGTAGATTGTCCACGCGACATCGGGATGATTTTCGCCCAGCGTTTTGCGGCGCAGGGCTAATACCTTTCGGAAAAGCCGTTCGGATTCGGGTTTATCGCGCCAGAGCAGCGCCGAGGCGAGCCGCGCCATTTCGGCGATCACGTCGGGATGTTCCTCGCTGTAATACCGCCGCAAGATCGCCAAAGCCTGCCGGTGCAGCGATTCGGTTTTCTGTCTTTCGCCCAAAATCCCGTAACCGGTCGCCAGACTGCCGAGCGTTTTGGCAACTTCCGCGTGATTTTCGCCGTACAGTGCGCGGCGGATTTCGAGCTCTTCCGTGTGAAGGCGAATCGCTTCGCGGGTTTTGCCCATCAGCGCGAGCAAATAGGCAAAATTGCTGAGAACTTTGGCAACCTCCGCGTCTTTTCTCAAAAGACGAAAAGTTTCGAGCGCTTCCGCATACAAGGGTTCGGCGGAATTCAGATCGCCTTTGACCTGTAAAAGCTTGCCGAAATTGTTCTGGCTCAGGGCAACTTCCGCGGTCCGGCGCGGAAAATGTTTGAGCCGCAGGTCGAGCGCCTTTTGCAGATGACTTTCGGCAGAATCGAGCAAACCGAGGTTCAGATAGGTCGTCCCGATGGTCGTATGCAGATCGGCGGTGATCTCGGGTTGGTCGGCAAAATCATTTTCGATCGCTTTCGCGGCTTTGCCCAAAACTTCGATGACCTTCACATCTTTTCCCTGCTCGCGCGGATCGGCACTGCTGAGCATTTTTTGCAGGAATTGATTGATCCGCTCGGCTTTTTCGGTTTCGCGCAACGCGCGGTCGCGCTGGCGCCGCGCGATCTTTGCCTGCCGCGAAGTGGCGATCAAACCGCCGACCAGAGAAAGCGCAATCCCGAGACCGGCGGCGACTCCGGGTTTGTTGCGTTTGACGAATTTTTCGGCGCGATACCCGAAACTGTCTTCGCGCGCCAGCACCGGCAAGCCGTTCAAATAACGGCGAATGTCGGCGGCGAATTGTTCGACCGACGAATAACGCCGCTCGGGTTCCTTGCGCATCGCCATCAGGATGATATTGTCGAGATCGCCCTTGAGTTGCGACACGGAGTAAGGAAGACGCGGCGACGCGGTGATATTTTCTCTGGTGATTTTCTCCCTTTCTCGCTTTCTCCCTTTCTCGCCTTCTGCTTTACCCGATTCACTCGGACGGGTCGGCGCGGTGTCGGTGATGATCCGCGAAATCTCTTCGGCACTGTTCGTGCGCAGGCGAAACGGGCGCGTGCCGGTGAGCAGTTCGTAAAGCATGACGCCGAGGCTGTAAATGCCGCTCGCGGTCGTCACCGTCTGACCGCTGACCTGTTCGGGCGAAGCGTATTCGGGCGTCATCACGCGGAAATTCGTTTGCGCTCCGCCAACGGTCGCGGACGAATTCGGCGCGGTCAGTTTGGCGATGCCGAAATCGAGCAGCTTCGGCAGGGCATCGCCCGTGACCAGCACATTCGACGGTTTCAGATCGCGGTGAATGATCAGATTTTGATGCGCGTAGGTGACGGCTGCACAGATCTTCAGAAAAATATCGAGCCGCTCGTTGAGCGACGCCGAGTTTTCGGCACAGTATTTATTGAGCGGCAAGCCTTCGACATAATCCATCACGAGATACGGCAAACCGTCATCGGTCGAGCCGCCGTCGATCAGCCGCGTGATATTCGGATGTTCGAGCGCGGCGAGGATTTGCCGTTCGGCGCGGAAACGCTCGATGATCTCGTCCGTATCAAAACCGCGTTTGATGAGCTTGATCGCGACTTTTTTATCGAATTCCTGGTCGGCGCGCTTTGCGAGATAAACCGCGCCCATCCCGCCTTTGCCGATTTCCCTTTCGATCTTATACGAGCCGATCTGTTTGCCGATGTAGGACGCTGATTTTTCCGCCGTGACGAGATTGGCAACGCGCGTCAGGGCGGGCGCTTCGATAAAACTTTCGGCTTCGTCCGACGACGCGAGCAAGGCTTCGACTTCAACGCGCAGATCGTCGTCCAAATCTTTATTTTCGATAAAAGACCGGCGCTGCGCCGACGGTAGTTCGAGCGCGGCGTAGAAAATTTCCTTAACTTCGAGCCATTTCTCAGGAGTCATAATTTGAGGGATGAAGGCAGAAGGCAGAATTTAAAGTTTCTTTATTCATCCTTCTGTCTTCATCCTTTTAAAGAGCCACGCTTTCGCCATCGTCCATTCGCGTTTGATCGTCGCGGGCGAAATCCCGAGAACGTGGGCGGTTTCTTCGATCGTCAAACCGCCGAAAAACCGAAGCTCGACGATCTTCGATTGCGTCGCGTCAAATTCTGCCAGCAGTTTCATCGCTTCGTCCAGCGCGAGCAGATCAATATCGGTTTCGCCGGAAAATTTAACGGCATCTTCGAGTTCGATCCGTTGTGCATCGCCGCCGCGTTTGTCGGTCGCGCGGGCGCGCGCGTGGTCAACCAAAATGTGCCGCATAACATTTGACGCGACGGCGAAAAAATGAGCGCGGTCTTGCCACGAAATGTCCGAAATATCGATCAGTTTCAGATACGCTTCGTGTACCAAAGCGGTTGGTTGAAGCGTATGATCGGAGCGTTCCTTGCGCAGATACTGCCGCGCGATCCGCCGCAGTTCGTCATAAACGAGCGACAGTAAAACGTCCGCCGATTCGCTTTTTCCGCCGCTCCAATCCTTGAGAATCAAAGAAATTTCTTTTTGTTCGTCGCTCACTTTTTTTCGTTTTATTATACGCCTCAAAAAAAAAATTAAAAAATTTTTGAGCCGTTATTCAAAGCTCGGGAATCGGAAATCGTCAATCGGAAATCGCCTAAAACCTTAAATCGTTAGCCGCCCAGGACAATTTTCTGAACGATTGACGATCGACGATTAACGCGTTTTGCTCTTGTGCAAAGCTGATCTTTTCAAATTTTCCAAACCGGCGCTAAAAATTTGTCGCTAAAAAAACTTCTGAATTCTTTCGCCGGCTTGCCGGGTTTGCTCGTGTCCGGCGCCGAGTTTTTCTTTGAGGATTTCGAAATTTTCAAACAAAAGCCTTTTACCGGATTCGCGTTCGCCGAGATGCAGCAGACATTCGCCTAACAAACTACTGGTGGTCGCGAGCAGCCAATGACCTTCGGGCAGAGTTTTGCGGCGCAATTCAAGACATTGTTCAAATGCCGATTTTGCTGGCTGGAATTCGCTTTGTGCCATCAAAGCGCGCCCCAAAAGCAGAAAACAACTGCCGACGACCGGATGTTCATCGGGTAAATTCACGCCGCGTTTCGCAAGTGCCTCGCGCAGATAGGTTTCGGCTTCCGCGTATTTTCGACGGTGAATCAAAACATAGGCTAAATTATAAAACGACCAGATCGTGTCGCTATGCTCGGCGCCCAAAATCTTGCGGCACATCGCCAATGATTCGCGGCTTAACGCTTCGGCTTCTTCGGGATATTTGGTGTGAATCGTGCTGACCAGATTGTAAATCGAAGAAATAATATCAGGGTGCTCACGCCCGTGAAGTTTTTGTAAAATCTTGACCGATTGGCGATGCAGCGGCTCGGCAATCTCGCGACGGTCTAAAACCGTCAGAACATTTCCCAATTTACCCATCGTCCGCGCGACTTCGGGATGATTTTCGCCTAAAATTTCACGTCGAATTGCCAGTTCTTCCTCATAAAAGCGCATTGATTCTTCGTATTTTGCTTTTAATCCGGTTAAATACCCGATGTTTTCGAGCGTGTCGGCAACTTCCAGACTCTTGTTTCCGAGCAGCTGCCGCAAAGTTTTAAGCGATTCTCGATATAGCGGTTCGGCACGGTTGAGGTCGCCTTTTTCCGCGAGAAACTTGGGCCGAACGAAGTCGTGATCGATATCGGCGCGGCATCCGACGCCCTGAAAGCGACGCTAGCGCACATCAACTATCGCAACCTCGATGAAGTGCCGGAGTTCAAGGGCAAGCAGACCACGACCGAGTTTCTCGCGCGCTATGTCTTCGATCAGATGAAGGCCGCGCTGAAAGCAGGCAAGCTCGGCGCGGATAGCGATGGCATCTCCAAGATCAAAGTGACCATGCACGAGTCGCATGTTGCG
>CADEFG010000015.1:0-15894 GCA_902826505.1 uncultured Acidobacteriota bacterium | reverse complement strand
ATATTTTTCGGCGGATTCAAATTGCCCCAAACTCAAATAAGTCAGTCCGAGCGTGGTTTCCAAATCGGCGGCGATGCCCGGCTGATTGGCAAAATCGGTTTCGAGGCTTTCGGCGGCAATGCCCAAAACTTCGATCACTTTGACATCTTTGCCGGCGGCTCGCGGATTGGCGGAAGCGAGCATTTTTTGCAGGAATTGATTGATTTTTTCCGCTTTGTCGCGCTGCCGCCGCGCGATTTTTGCCTGTCTTCGGGTGGCGGCTAATCCGCCGACGAGTGCGGTAAAAATACCGGCGGTGGCGGCAACCGCGGCTTTGTGACGCCCGATAAATTTTGAAGCGCGGTAACCGAACGTATCCTGCCGCGCCATCACCGGCAAGCCTTCCAAACAGCGCGTGATGTCAGCCGCCAGTTGTTCGACCGAACTGTAACGCCGGTCGGGTTCTTTGCGGATCGCCATCAGAACTATATTGTCCAAATCTCCGCGTAATTGGACAGCCGCTTGCCGGTTGCCGATCTTTCTGCCCTGAGTCACGACCGAACTCGGTTTGAGCGGAGCCGAATCGGTGATGATTTTGGATATTTCAAACGGGGTGTTGGTTTTTATCTGAAAAGGTCGGTGTCCGGTCAAAAGTTCGTAAAGCACAATGCCCAGGCTGTAAATATCGGTGGCGGTCGTGACTGGCTGTCCGAGAATTTGCTCGGGACTCGCGTATTCGGGCGTCATTAATTGTGTTGAATGCCGGTCGAAAGTTTGCGGCGAATCGGGGGCGGTCAGCTTGGCAATCCCGAAATCGAGCAGTTTCGGCACGCCTTCATTGGTCACAAAAATATTCGAAGGCTTGATGTCGCGGTGAATGATCAGATTTTGATGCGCATAAAAAACCGCCGAACAAATTTGCAGAAAAAGCTTCAGCCGTTGATTGACGGAAAGTCCGTTTTCTTCGCAAAAACGGGTAATCGGCAAACCTTCGACATAATCCATCACGAGATACGGCAAACCGTCGTCGGTGGCGCCGCCATCGAGCAGGCGCGTGATGTTCGGATGGTCGAGCGCCGCGAGGATCTGCCGTTCGTGGCGAAAACGGCGAATGATGTCGTCCGTGTCAAAGCCGCGTTTGATAAGCTTGACGGCAACCCGCTTTTCAAAATGTTCGTCCGCCCGCGAAGCCCGGTAAACCGCGCCCATGCCGCCGCGCCCGATCTCTTTTTCAATCAGATAATGACCGATTTTTTTGCCCGCCAAAGCCGTTTCGTCTCTGACCAGCGCGGAAACCGCCATCGCCGGATGCTCGATAAAATCTTCGGCTTTTTCGTCGGATTCCAAAAGCTCGCGAACTTCTTTCAGAATTAACGGGTCGCCGCCCGATTCGCGCTCGATAAAATCGGTTCGTTCGGCGTGGGGCAATTCAATAGCATCATTAAAAATCAGTTTGACTTTTTTCCATTGCTCGTTGGTCATAATTTTAGAGTCAGCGGTGAGCAGTCAGCAGTAAAAGGTTTTACTACTGACTACTGACTACCGACTACTGACTCCTGACCGCTCACTCGTCTTTCATCCTTTTAAACAGCCAGGCTCTGGCAATTCGCCATTCGCGTTTGACGGTTGCCGGAGAAATATGCAGCACAAGGGCGGCTTCTTCGACCGTTAAACCGCCGAAAAATCTCAATTCGACGATTTTGCTTTGCTGATCATCAATTTCCGCGAGCTGCCGGAGAGATTCGTCGAGCAAGAGCAGATCAACCTCTTTTTCATTGGAAAAACTAAGCGCTTCGTCGAGCGACAGTTTTTGTGCGCCGCCGCCGCGTTTTTCTCTTCCCTGCGAACGCGCGTGGTCAACCAGAATATGCCGCATTGTTTGCGAAGCAAAGGCGAAAAAATGAGCGCGGTCTTGCCAGTTGACATCCGAAATATCGATCAATTTCAAATATGCCTCATTGACCAAAGCCGTCGGCTGCAAGGTATGGTCGGGACGCTGACGGCGCAGGTATTGGGCGGCAACTTTATGCAGTTCTTCATAGACCAGCGGCATTAAATCATCGACCGCGTCACGATTGCCGCCGCTCCAGGACTTCAATATGCGGGTTATTTCCGGTAATTGATGCTGACTCAAGAAAAACTCCAAAAGTTTAATCGGATGTTCTGTGCCCCTGATTATAAACGATTTTCTTTGACCTCACAATTTTTTTTAAAAACTTTGAGCTGCTTTTTTTTAAAACGTCGTTAAGTTAGATAGAAGCAAAAAATTAACATTTTTGATTATCCGGAAAACAATTTCCGATTCAAATTTTTAGGAGAAAATTATGTCAGCCAACCATAAATCAAATTTAGCGAAAAAGGTTCATTCCTTTTTAACAATTCTTTTATTTTTAGGATTATTAGCCGCGCTGCCGGGTCAAACCGTCTCGGCGCAAAGCCTTGACGGCTCGATTGCCGCTGCGGCATCGGCGCTGCAATCGCCTGCTTTTATCGATGATAGTTTCCGTCCCGCGCTGGCGGGCTCGGCAAGCACCATAAATAAGACGCTCGTTCAGCCGGACGGAAAAATTCTCGTCGCGGGAAATTTTCATCTGATGAACGGCGTGAGTAAAAACTACATCGCGCGTTTTAACCCGGACGGCACGATCGACAATGCTTTTAACGCAAAAAGCGGCACGAACGGACAAATTCAGGCGATCGGTCTGCAATCGGACGGGAAAATCATCGTCGGCGGCAGCTTTACGAGTTACAGTGGTAATACGGTCGGGAACATCGCCCGGCTTAACCCCGACGGTTCGTTTGACATCTCCTTTAATTCGGCGGGCATCTATTACACGGCGGGCGCGAGCAGCTCGATTAGCGACATCTCGGTGATGCCCGACAACCGCTTTTATATCTGCGGCAACTTTACCAGTTACAACGGCGCGACGGGAATCAATCGGCTGGCGCGCCTCAACCCGAACGGCAATCTTGACACGACTTTTGTTCCGGGAACAGCTGCGAACAGCACGGTTAATGTCATCAGGCAGGCTTCCGGCGGCAAAATTCTGATCGGCGGATTTTTCACAAGTTATAACGGCACGACGATCAAAAGTCTGGCGCGCCTCAACACGGACGGCAGCCTTGATACGTCTTTCACCATCGGCACCGGACCGAGCGGAGGGATTAGCGCGATTTCGGTTCTGCCCGACGATAAAGTCCTCGTCGGCGGAACTATCACCACGTTCAACACGGTTGCCAAAAACGGTCTCGCACTCCTGAACACGGACGGCAGCAATGATAACACATTCGCCGTTTCGGGAACGCCAGCGACAATCAACGCGATTGCGCGCCAGTCCGACGGCAAGTGGATTGTCGGCGGTACTTTCAATGCGATTGGGGGCACAACGCGCCGCTCAATCGCTCGTCTTAACGCGGACGGCAGCTTTGACGCGACCTTTGACGCGGGGACGGGTCTCAACACTGTAGGAGACCCCGCCGCCGGCTTTATCAAGGATTTGGCTTTGCAGACGGACGGTTCGGTCATTATGGTCGGCGCGTTCACTTCGTATAACGGAACAAGCCGCAGCAGTCTCGCCCGCGTCAACTCGAGCGGAACGCTCGACGCCGGTTTAGCTCCGACCGCAACGCTCGCCGGAAACATTTTCGCGATTTCCCGTCAGGCGGATGGAAAAGTCCTCGTCGGCGGACAATTCAGCGCGGTAGGCGGCACGCCCCGGTCGAATATTGCGCGGCTCAATGCCGACGGAACGCTCGACACTTCTTTTGTGACCGGCACGGGAGCGATTGGTCTTGTCGAATCGCTTGCGGTTCAACCCGACGGTAAAGTCATTATCGGCGGAGAATTTACGAACTATAACGGAACCGCCATTAAAGGCATCGCCAGACTCAACACAGACGGAAGTCTCGACACTTCGTTTGTCGTCGGAACAGGTGCCGAGGGCGCAGTTTTTACGATTGCCCTTCAGACGGACGGTAAAGTTCTCATCGGCGGAGTTATCCCCACTTTTAACTCGGTATTGATTAATAATATTACCCGTCTGAACACGGACGGCAGTCTCGACAGCTCTTTTGCGACCGGAACCGGCGTCAACAGCACCGTTCGCAAGCTTCTCGTGCAGCCGGACGGAAAAATTCTGGTCGGCGGCGATTTTTCCACTTTTAACGCCGCGCCGAAAACCCGCCTGATGCGGCTCAACGCCGACGGCAGCAGCGATGCGTCATTCAATACCGGAACAGGTTTAAACAGCGCCGTCAAAGATATAGTCCGCCACGACGACGGTAAAATCGTCATCGTCGGATCGTTTACAACCGTCAACGGCACGACCAGAAATCGCGCGGCACGGCTCAACGCGGACGGTTCGCTCGATACCACTTTTGACCCAGGTGTCGGATTTACGCAGGATGTTTTAACAATTACCGCGCTGCCGGACGGTAAATATATGGTCGGCGGCGCCTTTACAACCGCTTCGGGCTTGGCGCGCAATCGTATCGCGCGGCTCCGTGCGAACGGCTCTTTAGACCCGAAATTCCTGTCCGGTTTGGGAGCGGTCGGCGCAGGCGGGACGCAGATTCGCACCATCGTTCCGCACAACGGCAAATACTTGATCGGCGGACAGTTTGAAACCTACAACACAAGCGCGCGCACGGGATTTCTGCTGATGAAAAACACCAGCAAAGTGCCGGTTGATTTCGACGGCGACGGCATCACCGATGTTTCAATCGCGCGGCACCAAGGCGGCACCGGTCCCTGGCAGTGGTGGATCAAATACAGCTCGAACGACGAAATTCTCAACTTCTATTACGGAATTTTCACGGTTGACGGGCTTCAGCCGGGCGACTTTGACGGCGACGGACGAACCGATATTGCGGTCTGGCGCGGACGCGCGGCGCCCGATTCGCCGTGCGGCTACTGGATAACCTTCAGCTCGACCAACCAGACCAAGTTCATTCAATACGGTCAGGATGGCGACCGCAACGTGCTTGAAGATTACGACGGTGACGGCAAAGACGATATGGCGATCTACCGCGCGCCGCTTGGAGTGGTTGGACAAGGCACCTGGATTTATCGCGGCAGTTTTAACAACCCGGGCGGCAATCTGACGTATATTCCGTTCGGAATGACCTACGGTGACCAGTTTGATCAGACCGATGATCTCTATCCGGGCGATTTCGACGGCGACGGTCGTGCCGATTTCCGCGTTCAGCGTCGTGTTGATACCAGTATTGCAACTCTCAGCACGCCGGGGATTTTCTACACGCTGACTGCCGCCGGACAATACTCTTACGATTACTTCGGCTGGGCGGGCGACCGCGGCATTCCGGGCGATTACGACGGCGACGGCAAGACCGACATCGCGATTGCCCGCGGCTTCAACATCACGCCGAACACGACAACCTGGTATATCCGCTACACCGGCGGCGCACCCGACGCACAATTCGTCTGGGGCGCGGGCGGGCTCGATAACTTCGTGCAGGGTGATTACGACGGCGACGGCACGACGGATGTCGCGGTTTATCGTCGCGGCGGTGAAAACAACTACTACATCCGCCGCTCGAGTGATCAGACACTCCAGATAATCCAATGGGGAGCCGCAGTTGAACCCGCTGGTCCGGCATCTGACGTACCGATTGCTGTGTACAACAACCGTTAATTAACAGGGGCTTACAATTCTCTCACTAACAATCAGGCGTCGAGTTCCGATATTTTGAATTCGACGCCTTTTTATTGTGAAATAACCGGGGTTGAAGAATAATAAAAACTTCTCAAAATAAATTTGAGAAGTTTTTAAAAATATCTCGCTAACCAAATAATAGAAGTCCAAAAATTTTGACCCGAGGGAAGATTCGGAAGCCTTTTTTATTTTTTTTATTTTTTTTGAGCCGTTTTTCAAAATTATCTCGCTAAGCAAAATAGAAGCACAAATCTTTTAGGTTTCAGCAATCAGCAAGGAGAGATTATCATGAAAACGATTACGGGAAATTACAGATTACAAATTACTTTTTTATTGACCATTTCATTTGTTTTATTCAGTTTTTCAACTGCCCTGGCGCAAGGACAGACGACGCCGCGCAAAACGGTCGTTGATTTTAACGGCGACGGCAAAACGGATTTCGCCGTTCTGCGTCCGTCGGCAAATGCGCCGGGCGCGCAATATACGTGGTGGATCCAAAACAACGGCGCGACGGATTTTACGGCAGCGCCGCTCGGACTTCGCGCGATCGACGTGCCCGTCCCGGCGGATTACGACGGCGACGGGCGGAGCGACATTGCGGTTTTCCGCTTTCAAAATACGGGCGCGGGCGGTTCGAACGCCGATGCCGGAAACTGGTATATCCTGGAAAGTTCGACCAATCAGATCCGCATCGAAAAATTCGGTCAGGCGGGCGACAATGCGACCGTCGTTGACGATTACGACGGCGACGGGAAAGCCGATCTGGCGGTTTACCGGATCAACACGGCGGCACAAGGCGCGGGACAAGCTTACTTTTTATATCGCGGTTCGTTAAATAATCCCGCCGGCAATATCACGTATGTTCCCTGGGGAATGCGCTACGGCTCGCAGTCGGAACAGGCTGACGATCATTATATGGGTGATTGCGACGCCGAAGGTCGTGCCGATTTTGCGGTGCAGCGTCATCTCGACATCACCGCGACCAGTTCGAACACGCCGGCGGAATTTCATATTCTGACCGCGACCGGAAATTATTCGATCCAGTATTTCGGCTGGAAAAGCGACCGCGTCGTCCCGGGCGATTATGACGGCGACGGTAAAACCGATCTCTGCGTCGTCCGCGGTTTCAATATCTCGCCCTCGCAAATCACCTGGTATATCCGCTACTCGGGCGGCGCGGCGGACGACGCGATCCCGTTCGGTCAAGGCTCGAATTTTAACTTTTCGCAGGGCGATTACGACGGCGACGGTAAAACCGACATCGCGCTTTTCGTCGCGAGCCGCGGCGAATTCTGGTATCGCTCGTCGGCGAATGCCAATACCGCGACCGCCTATCGCTGGGGCAACGCCGGAACGATTCCCGCCGATCTGCCGGTCGCCGGTTACAACAACCGGTAAAACATTCTGGCGACCATTAATTAATAAAAAATTTCCTTCTCACAAAAAAACGAGAAACGGCTTCCGAATTCACGCCCGGAAGCCATTTCTCGTTTTTTTGTTAAAGTTTCCGCGTCTTCCCCAAAAAGCGAGCGAACTTTGTTTCGTTCAATCCGCCCGAATCGCCGCCCGAAGCGGGCGAAAATATCTTCGCACTTAAAGGGACGAAAAATCAGTTGCCGAAAAAAATTTCGCGGCGCGAAACGAAGAATCAACAACTTAGCGCGGCACAAGAACTGCAATTTTAATCGTCACCGCGAGAGTCGAAGATTGTTTTGTCTGTCACTCGGCGCGGGTCAAATTTCAAAAAATAAGGAGATATTATGCACGATATTGATCGCACGACATATGAAGCGGATTTTGGTGAATACGAATCGGAAGAGTATGAATTCGGATACGAAGGCGAAGGCGAGGGCGAATTCTATGAAACGTCCGGCGAGGACGAAATGTATGGCGAGAGCCCGTTTAACGAAAGCGAGGAAATGGAGCTTGCCGCCGAACTCTTAAGCGTTTCAAATGAAGATGAGTTAGATCAGTTCATCGGAAAACTGCTCAAAAAAGCGGGACGCGCGGCGGGCAAATTTATCAGATCGCCGATCGGAAAACATATCGGCGGCATCATCAAAGGCGCGGCGAAAAGCGCGCTGCCGATGGTCGGCAGCGCACTCGGCAATGTTTTCCTGCCCGGCGTCGGCGGCGCGCTCGGCGGAAAATTGGCTTCGTCGGCGGGTTCGCTGCTCGGTTTGGAGCTTGAAGGATTAAGTCAGGAAGATCAGGAGTTTGAAATCGCCCGTCAGATCGTTCGTTTCGGCGGCGCGGCGGCAAACAATGCCGCCGAAATAGCTCCGACGACTCCACCGCAGCAAGCCGCGCAAACCGCCGCCGTCAGCGCCGCGCAACAATACGCGCCGGGTTTATTGAAACCGAACGCCAACGCGAAAGGGCAGTGTGGCTGTCACAAACGGCGCAGCAATAGCGGTCGCTGGGTGCGCAACGGCAAAAACATTATCATCATCGGAGCGTGAGCAATGGAAGCGACATCTGGGGAATTATCACCGGCGGGCTGGCTTTTAGAACAGGAAGCGCGGGCGTTGCTGACCCGGCTCAACCGCGTCAAACCTTTCGCTTTACAGGAAACGATGGTCGCCGCGGCGGCAATCTCGCAGGCGGCGCAAACCGCGATCGAGCGGCACTTAATGGCGGGTCGCAATCAGGTTCGCTTAGCGATTCTGGATTTTATTCGCTGGCTGAACAGTCCTGCCGGGATTGCTTCGAGACCGGCGGAAGCGCAAAAGAAATTCGCGCTTCTGAGGCTTCGGTTCAATGCCTCGCTGACCCAGTTTGACATTTTTTCCGACGCTTTGACCCAGCGCAGCGAAACCGAGACCGGAATCTGGCTGTCCGGGTTGGACGCGGCGGCTGCCGATGCGCTGAAAATCGCGGGCAATCCGTTTCTCGCGCCGCCGGTGATTTGCTATCTCGACCGCGGACACGGCGCGGCGATCCGGCGGGCGCGGACGCGGCTCCCCGGCGGCGAGGAAAATCCGGTTGCCGTCATCCGTGTTCCGCGCGAAAGAATGATCGGCAGCGGCGTCGCTTCTTCGCTCTTTCACGAAGTCGGGCACCAAGCCGCAGCGCTGCTCGATCTGATCGAATCGATGCGTCCGGTGCTCAAGGAAAAACAGTCAGGCACGCCTCAGCAGGCGACCGCCTGGGGCTACTGGGAGCGTTGTATTTCCGAGATTCTGGCGGATTTCTGGTCGGTCGCGAGACTCGGGATCACCTCGACACTCGGGCTGATGGGCGTCGTTGCGCTGCCGGGTTATTTTGTTTTTCGACTGAGCCTGAACGACCCGCATCCGGTTCCCTGGATTCGCGTCAAACTGAGCTGCGCGATCGGACGCGGACTTTTTCCGCACCCGCAGTGGGACCGCCTTGAGCGGCTCTGGGAATCGCTTTACCCGCCGGACGAATTGGAGCCGGAGAAACGCGAGATCTTGAGTTTGCTTGAAAAGACGATGCCGGAACTTGTTTCTCTGCTGGTCAATCACCGTCCGAACAAACTGCGCGGGCTTTCGCTCGCCGCCGCTTTGGAAACGGGTCAGCGTCAACCGGCGCGGCTGAGCGCCCGTCTCGAAGAATGGCGAGCTTCGCCGAAACGCATGAAACGCGCCCCGCCGTCGCTCGTTTTCGCCGTCATCGGACAGGCTCGCGCCGACGGTGTTATCTCGCCGGAGCAGGAAAGCCGGTCTTTACGAGCGATGTTGAAACATTGGGCGCTGCAGAATGTGCTCGATAGTTCGGCGCGCTGTGTCTCGCGCGATTCGCAAACGAGCGGCGGCACGGCAATTAAAAAACGAACGGATCTAATTTGAAATGCAAATCTAAGGAGAAAATTATGGCTACGAAAAAAAATACAACCGAGGAAGCTGAATTAAAAAAAGGAATCACTCCGACATCGCCGGAAGCCGACGAAGCAGCCGAACAGCGCGCCGCCGCAACCGCCGGACTGGGGGCTGATGACGGCTTCTTTATCGATTATGATTCGGCATATAAAACCGACGGCATCTACCGCGGGCAAAAACTTGAGCTGCGAGCAAGATTTCGCGACCTCAGAGCGCCGCTGGTTTATTTCAGATGGACGACCGACGCCGGCGAGTTTGTCGATATTCTCAATCAACCGCCCAACAATATAACCCAAATAGTTACCATTGATCCGACCGTCTTTGTGGCGACAAAACAGATCACCAAAGATATGGTCACGATCACTCTCGAAAGCAAACCGCGGGACGCCGACGGCGAAGGCGGTTTTGTGGTCGAAGACAAAGTATCGTTCAAGTTGCGGCAGGAACCGGACTGGTCCGACCTGAAAAGCAATCTTGACGCAAAACTGGACAAGATCAGCGAAAGCATCAAAAACAGTCCCAACCTCAACAACACCGTGCCCGTCAGCTTACAGCGCACCGCGATTCCCCAAACCGACGATCTCGGACTCTGGGTGGTCATCCGCAAAAGCACGCAGGCGATCAGTTTTAACAATTACTTCAACTTTATGAATTTGGTGCTTTGCAGTCCGAATACAAACACCGTTTATAAAGATTTGCTGGCGATCCGCGCACTCCCGTTTAACGACACTGATGCTTACCGGTTGTTAAAAGTGGCGACCGAAGCATTCTTGCTGACCAACGGCGGCGTCGCGTTGAATTTAGATAATTTCACGTTCGAACAGCCCGATATTGATGATTTAAAATCGCGGATCAGCGGCAATGTGACCGATCTCGGCGGCTCTTGGAAAAGATATCTCAGGTCGATCAACGGCGTCGATGATCCGATGCTTCCCTATCTGGCTTTGGTTAATCGTAAATTCGGCAGCGAAACATTCCGGGAACAGGTCATCACGACGCAGTCGGCAAATGCGGGCGATTTTGCCGGAAACGCGGAAAACTGCCTCAACGTCTTGAGAAACAAACTGACGGAACCTTTTCTTGTCGAGTTGATCTGGTCGTACTGGCACGAAGAAGGAATGCTTGTGCAAAGCATGAACGCGATCGCGCGGCGTTTCCAAAACGTCCGCAGCCCGCACGGCAGCCGTGATCCGCTGGCGAATCTTGAGATCGACCCGCTCCGTGGACTTAATAATCTGCTCTGGGGTTTTGTGCAGGATGAACAGCATCGCTTGAGTCTTGTCCGGCGTGTTTACGAATACGACCATCATTACGGCATCACGCTCCAGGGCAAAGCCGTCCCGAAGCTGCGTCCGGCTGACAGCCGCTCGAAGTTTATCGAGGCGTTTCACCAGCTGCTCCATCTTTGTTCGATCTTTTTCAAACAGGACGACGACACGACCGTTAATTCCGACGGCTTCCCGATCTTGAACGCGCTCCGCGAAGTTCACCTGATCCTTTCGCAGGGCGCTCATAATCAATTCGGCGATCTGCCCTCGACCGCCCGCCAGGAAATGCTTCTCCAGCAATGGCTGCTCGCCCGACCGGAATTTCGCGAATTCCTGCCGACGCGCAATATGGTTGCTTATCCCGAACCATGGATGGATAGGGTTGACGCGATGAAAACGCTCCAGGGCTGGACGGACATTTCGATCGACCATTTCAACCGCCTCGCGGTTTTCGGCGAACAGATACTGCTTTCCGTCCGGTTCGGCGCGTGGAGCAACATCACCCAAAGCGCCCCGGCAGCCGCCAACTGGGCGCGTTTCTGGCGCGCGGAGATTCAGGGCTACATCCACGATTACCGTGCCGTGACGGGCGTTGATCTGACCTCAACATCGAAGGTCGACACCGTTCCGCCGTCGGTTCATCTTTTCAAACGTTATATGGAACAGGCGCGAAGATGATCAAATCTTCGGCAATTGGTCGCGCAGAACGAGCACGGGTGACGAATCTCCAAAAATTCGAAATCCGTCACCCGTGCTCCGGCAAAGCCCGCGCGGCTTAAGGTCAGACAAATCTTTTTGGAGGAATTATGAAGCAAGATCCATTTTTATTTGAATCCGAAGAAACGGAAAACGAATCGCCGTTCGAAAATTCGTTTGAATTTTTCGCCAATGAAGACGAAGACGAATTTTATGAATATGAAAACGAATCGGGCGAAACCGAAGACGAGGACGAATTTCGCCGCGGCAGAGCGCGGCACGTTCCGGTCAGGCGGCAGAGCGCGGTTCGCCCGCGCCCGCGCAACCCGAGACGCCCGCGCCCGCCGCAGCAGCCGCGCCCGCGTTACCCGATCATCCATCCGTTTCCACATTTTTCTGCCGGTTCTTTGATGACGGCTGAACCTTTTCAGCCAAGTTCGGAATTAGTCCGACTTCTGCAAAGCCTGCTCAATCGCATTTTAGGTTTGAACCTTGCGGTTGACGGCGTCATGAATGTCGAAACGCGGAGCGCGATCCGCAGTTTTCAGAATCAGCCCAACGCGCCTTCCGAAAGCCCGGTCGGTTCATCAACCGAACCGGCTGAGGGTCAAACAGACGCTCAAAAAGGCACTTCGCAGGAAGAATTCAATGACTTTGAATTTTATGAAACCGCACCAGATTACTCGGCATTTGAAGACGAATTTGGTAATCGGGAAATTCTTGAGCGCGAGACCGCCAAACAAACAAAAGCTTTTCCGTATGTCAGAAGTTTTGCCAGTTCGGATGCCGATTGCGCCGATGCTTTCAAGCGGGCAAAGAAAACCCGTCAACAGGCGTTGACGATCATCAATTCCCAGATCGGACAGGCAATCAGAATGCTGCGGGCAACCGCCGATAAATTGAAACGCGGCAACCGGTCGGCGCAAACAAAGGCAATTTTCAAAAAAATCTTCCGCGTGACGCCCGAATTCGTTCCTGATTGGCTCAAACAAACGGCGACGATCAAAGACCGCGGCGATGTCGTCGCGACGCGCTGCCGCCGCGTCGCCGAGATGCTCGAACGCGGCGGGATTCGATATTTCTTCACGATCAGCAAGAAAAATTGCCCGGATTGTTCAGACCCGCTTCCAAATAAAAAACAACCCTTTGCCTGTTCGAGTTGGGGAGACGAAAGCGTAACACCCAAAAATGGCAGAGTGGTTTGTTTGGGAGCGACTTTCTGGGATTCAATGGGCGAGACACCCGCTGATACGACCAACCTCCTCGCCGTTTTGATGCACGAACCATTTCATATTTACTACGGCAAATATGTGACGGCACACAATCGAAAGGTTAATAATAAGCCCGTCTCAGTTGGAAAATTCGGGGGCATAAACTGTATCACCCAGTTTGTTTTCGAAATCAACGGGCAAACCAAATATCCGGCAAGGATAAAAACCCGGTGTGATAACACTCAGGTTCGCCGGTAAGTCGTGACCTTTGATAATGATTTAACTGAAATCAGAGCCGGGTTGGGAGTTGCCGACGAAGCTAATTTCATCTTTTGAAGGCGGTTTTTGATCAACCGGTTGAGATCTTTGTTGAAAGACGGTCAAAAATCGCTTTCTCATTCAATGTCAAAAAAGATGAAAAGGCGAATCGGGTAAAAAAGCGGCAAACAAAACCCCGGTTGGGGCTTACTTAGCAAACTGAAAACTAAAACAATACCTATGGAGATGGATTATGAGAGACTTATTTATCATTAAAGCTGAGCCTTTTGAATATTTTTCGGAATTTGAAGAGTTTGAGGAAGAATCTTCGCTTGAATTTACCGACCAGGAAATTCATTCCAATTTATCCCGTCCGGTGCCAAAAACAATCGCGCGGCATAATACGGATTTGGACGCGCCTTACTTTGGCGGAAACTTTAATTTCTTATACAACGGCGGAGCGAATGAAGCATTAATAACCTTCAATACATATCTCTCGTACCGGAAAAATTACTCAGAAGCCGAAAAAAGAAATTTTATCAATAATTTAAAGCGTGCCGCAGATGTTTGGGACGCGGCGGCTGAAGTGCAGGTCAGAGATATTAACGGCAATTACAACGACAAGATAAAACTTCGGTTTAAGCTGAATATTGTACGGGATTCAAAAAACTCGAACAAAAAGACGGACGTTCATCCGACCGGTAGCAGGTCAACATGGTTTATCGGCAAAGGGCGCGAAACCGTGATGCGTGATTTGAATGCTTTCATCGGCTCATCTCGAAATGTTTTGGTGCACGAACTGGGACATGTTTGGGGCTTGATGGACGAGTATGACGCCAGATGGATCGAAAAGAAATTGAGTCTCGGACATGTCGGAACAAGTTCGCCGCTGGTCAAAGACAAGAAAGCAATTATGAATGAAGGCTACGCGGATGAAATCGGAAATACCGGAGAGTTCAGAGGAAGATATTTCAAGCATTTCGGGAGAGCGCTGTTAAATTCCTTCTGGGGATTAAAAAACAATGTGATACCCATTAAACATAACGGAAAAGTCGTTTCTCGGACTGTTCAGGGAAGAATCGTGCTGCTAAAAAAGGACATTGCCGGTTCTGCCCCTTTGACCAACGATATATTGCCTTTTAATCCTCGATTTACGGCGATCCAGGTAGCTAAAAAGTAAAGCAGTCGCCGGCTTTTGTTAAGATTACGCGCATTGCGGCAGGTAATGCGTCTCGAAACGAAGCGCCAATCAAGAAATCGGAAAGTTGATTTTTAAAGATTCATTAGAGCAAATCGAAGTGATGTTCGATTTGGTTACGAGAAAAGAAAAAGGAGAACGATCTATCATGAAGAATCAATTTATTTTTGAAGTAAATCCTGCAATCAACAATGATGGAAACAAAGCGCCGAACGATCCGGAATTTATCCGTCGGGTGCAGCAGGCTTTGAACCGCGTCGCGGGAATTCATCTGCCGCTTGAGGGCGTGATGAGCTTTCGCACGCGCCGCGCGATCCGCAATTTTCAAACACGCGAAGGCTTACCGGCGGACGGCGAAATAAATTTGCGCACCGAACAGCAATTATTCGCGCCGCGAACCGGGAACGGTTCTTATCAGGCGAAATTCGTCCGTCCGTTCGAACGGATCAGCGCCTTCGAGGAATCGGAAGTGACCGGAAATGCCGGGTTTGTTAATTCTGCCGCATGTCCGCGCGGGCTCGTCTGTTTCGAGCATTTTCACATTCCCAAAATACCCGATCCGCTAAAACCGGGACAATTCAAATCGGCGGCATTGGCAAAGTTAGAGCCGAAAAATATGAACACGGGGATTTTGGATGCGACCGATGAGATGATCCTTGACCGGAGCAGCAGCGGCTTGCAGACATGTCTGAATAAACTGATCACCACGCAGTTTCAGAACTTTCTGAGCCGCGACAGTCTTCAGCGAAAAGCGGCTTCGCGCGACGACCGGCTTCGGATCGGATTGATCGACCTGACGGGTTCAAAACTAACGCAGCCGGATTTTGCCGGTTGGGGTTCAACGGTTGCCATGTACGGGGCAAGTGTTCCGAAGATCCTCGCGCTTTACGCGGCTTTTCAACTCCGTAAAGATTTGCGAAACCTCGCCGAAACCCAAAAAATCTCAACCGGAAAAGCCCTCGAATCAACCGCCGTCAGCAATTGGAAAGCGCGCGGGCTGCGAAGCGGTTTCCCGAATCTCGGCTGGTTCTTCGATATTCTGAAATGGTCTGGAAACCCGAACACGCTGGACTTTACGGCGAATGCCCGAAAAGTATTTGACGGCATTATGCATAATGCCGAAGCAGGCGAGCTGATCGTCAAGGTCGGATTTCCATATATTGCCTCGGTCACCTGGCAGTCGGGTTTGTATCACGCAAAGCGCGGCGGACTCTGGCTCGCTTCATCGTACGGAAAAGGAGAATGGAGCGGCAACCCGATCAGAGGTGCGCATAGCGCCAACGTCACGGCGCTCGCGGCAGCCACTTTTTTCACCCTTCTCGCGCAGGGCAGATTAGTGGACAACTCGTCATCGCAGGAAATGACTTCGATCCTGGCGGGCGGTTGTTTTACGGGATTATTTCCCGGTTCACTCGGGCTCATCGCGTCCAAATGCGGAATTTGGTCTGATTACCTGCACGATTGTGCTTTGATCGTTCGCGGCAGTCTGCGTTATGTCGTCGCCGGGCTGACCCGAACGAAATCGAGCGAATATTCAAAATATTCACAATTATTTACGGAACTGGACAAGCTCATCGTGCGCAATAACCAGACACCGAAACAATCCTGTTGAGCGGATTTTTTTCTTTTTTGAAACAAAATCGCGTTCGACCAAACATTGACCGGCGCAATTTCGGGAAACGAGAAATCTTTATAAATCTTTAGAGGTTTGTCCAAAAACGTAAGAAAGCGCGGGAATCGTCAATCGTCAATCGGGAATCGGGAATC
>CADEFG010000014.1 GCA_902826505.1 uncultured Acidobacteriota bacterium | reverse complement strand
CACATGCTGCCAGCAGTCTATTTTCCTCATCAATAGTCAATACCCGCTCACGCATTTTTTCATCACTGGCTTTAACTAGTGATTCACCATCATTCATCGGGTTTTTTAGCACATATCCTTCATGCTTTGCTATATTGAACATATGACGAAGCAAAGCCAATTCACGATTGACGGATGTGATACTGCGTTGTGTATGGTGGCGTGTTTTGGTTTCAAGCCGCACAGACCTGTATTTGCGAATATCCCCGTAGGTAATTTCACGTAATTTCTTTTGCCCAAAGTAAGTAGTAAGCGTTTTTAGGCATCCTTTAGGTGAAGCTATGTTGCGTAGCCCAGATATTTTTTTGCCGTTTATAAATTTGGCTTCTGTCAAATGGTTTTCTTCATAGTGCTTCGCGAGGGCTATAAATGTTAATCGCTTAGTATCCAGGGATCGGTCACCATAATCATCAATTTCACGTAACATTTCTTTGACAAGTTCTTTTGCATGTGTGCGGTTTTCGGCACGGCGTAATCTATCTTTACGTTTTCCTGTGGCAACATCTACAAAAGTTATACGCGCAAAAATAGAACCATTTTTGCGTTTCACTATTGAACCTTTTCTTTCTCTAGACATATGGTTTTTATATCAAGTATTTTGGTGAAAGTGGAAACTAGTCACACATTCAGTCACACATAAAAATGATACATCAGGAAAAATAGACTAGCAAGATGAGACCCGTAATTAATATATCGCCAATAAAATGTGCTATTATGGTGAAGAAATGATCCATCAGGAAAACTGGAGAATCAAAGCGAATTGTGATTCGTAATCGAAAGGTCGTGGGTTTGAATCCCATGGATGGCTCCATTATTTTCAACAACTTACGGGCGCTTCATTGCGTCCGTATTTCTTTACTCACCTAAAAAACCACCAAAATGAATAAAACCGAGAAAAGGTCTCACATAGCAACAAGACTTTTTATTTCAACTTCATGTAAGAAAGCGTCCCGGCGTCCATTCCAGATGAGCGCGATACGCTTTCGGCAGATGCTCCGATTGAGTCGAGTGACTGCCAACTAGATGTTTAGTCCCAAAGTGTCGTGGTGTAGAATCTAGTTCTTGATCCCGAACTTTAATTCAAAATTTGTTTGATGGCGGTTTCAAGCGGCAGATCGCGACCGTCGAGCAATGCCTGACGCGTTTGTTTGATTTCCGTGTCGGGCAACACGCCGCGTCCTTCGATCAGCACGTTTTTCGGCGATTTATAATCGGAAATCGCGTACTGAAAAATCGCGCCGGTCGGAAGCGTGTCTAAAACCGAAGGTAGAACCGCGCCCGCGCTTCGTTCGCCGATTATGCGGGCGCGCCCGAGGTCTTGCAATCCGGCAGCAAAGATCTCGCTCGTCGAACCTGATCCGTAATCGGTCAGAATCATAATTTTACCCGCAAACGGATTATCTTGCGGGTACACCACGAATTTTTGTTCGGTTTCGCGCGCCGTCATCGAGCCGAGCGACAATTGTTCGGTCATAAAAAGTCCGGCAACGCCCGGCGCCATTGCGCCGAGTCCGCCCGGATTTCCGCGCAGATCGAAGATAATTCCTTTTGTATCGGCAAAATCACGAAGCGCCTGCCGGATTTTGGGCATTTGCGGAATCACCCACATATTAAAACGAATGTAACCGATATTATTTTCCAGCCGGCGGGCTTCAAAAACGACTTCCTGCGCGGAAAAATTCCCGACCGCTTCGCTCATCTCCGTTTTTGGCACGTACCGCGGAACATCGAAAACCTGCGGTTCATTTTTTGCATTGAGAACTTCGATTCTGACACCCGTTTCGGGATTTCCCCCGAGATAAAACGCCAGTGTGCGTTCGCGGTAAATTTTCCTTAGGTTTTCATTCTGCGTTTGTTCCGAAACGATTTTTTCGAGCGGCGCAAGAATCTCTGCCGTGGTTTTGCCGTTGATTTTTTGAACTACAAAACCCGTCTTTAAACCTGATTTTATGGCGGTCGAATCTTTTTCGAGATGGTAAATAACGGCTTGACCGTCAATCATCTTGAGTTCGATGCCGGTAATTCCGCCGCTTGGCTGGGTTGTTTGAGTAGCTTGCGAACTTTTCGGAAAAACCCCGAAATGCGAAAGTTTTAATTCGCCCAGCATTTGACGCAAAACCGTGTGAAATTCATTGAGCGTTTTCGCCGCCCGCGCCCGCGGCTCGTAAATTTCGCGCATTTTTTTCCAATCAACGCCGCCGAAAGTTTTGTCGTAATGTTTTTCATTGATCGTGTTCCAGACTTTGTCGAACGATTGGCGGCGAAGCTCGGCTTCGTCAATTTTCGGTTTTCCGCCGACAATCGCCAGGGTTTGCGCTTTGAGAGGCAAAAATACGGCGAGCAAGATCGCCAGCAGAATTATTTTTTGTTTCATAAATTTTGTTTTGCCGAAAGAAAATCTTTCCGGTCATTTTACGGAAACTATTTTTTTCGTGTTTCAATTTTGCACGCCGCGCGGGCGAAGGCTAAAATTATCGTGTCATAACTGCAAATTTTTAGGAAATCTTGATCAAAATGAAAGTTTACAACGATGTTTTAGGACTTATCGGCAAAACGCCGCTTGTCAGAATCAATAATATTACACGCCAGCACCGGATCAAAGCACAAGTTTTCGCAAAATTGGAAAATTTAAATCCCGGTTATTCGGTCAAAGACCGGATCGGCATTTCGATGATCGACGATGCGGAGGAAAAAGGCATTTTAAAACCCGGCGGAACTTTGATCGAAGCAACTTCGGGCAATACCGGAATCGGCATGGCGCTCGTCGCTGCCGTAAGAGGCTACAAATGTATTTTTGTCATGACGGATAAAGTTTCGGTCGAAAAACGCCGTTATCTCAAAGCGTTGGGCGCGGATGTCGTGATTCGTCCGGCGGCGGCGAAATACGGTACGCCCGATCATTATGTCGAAACGGCGAAACGCATCGCCAAAGAAACGCCGAACTCTTTTTATCCAGATCAATACAATCATCCGGCGAATCCATTGGCGCATTACCGGACGACCGGACCCGAGATCTGGAACGACACGGAAGGACGCATAACGCATTTTGTCTCGTCGATCGGCACGGGCGGAACAATTACCGGCACGTCGCGCTATTTAAAGGAAAAAAATCCGAATATCAAAGTCATCGGTGCCGACCCGTACGGTTCGATCTTTAAACAGTACAAGGAAACCGGAATGGTTCCCGAAGCGACGCCGTATCTCGTCGAAGGAATCGGACAAAATATTCCGGTCGGCAATGCGGATGTCAAAATCATTGACGAGATCATCAATATCACCGACCGCGAATCGTTTGAACTGTCGCGCCAGCTCGGCAAACAGGAAGGGATTTTTTGCGGCGGCTCGACCGGCACGATCTTCGCGGGCGCACTCAAAGTCGCGAAGGATTTGGACGAATCGGCAGTGGTTGTGTTTATTGTTTGCGACACGGGTGAACATTATCTTTCAAAACATCATTCGGACGAATGGATGAAGGAAAAACTTCTGCTCGAACCGCAAAAGATCACCGCCGGATTGATCGCCGAAACAAAATCGAACGGCGCGCCCGGGCAGTTAATTTTCGTTGCTCCGGACGAAAGCGTGAGCGATGCGCTCGCCAGAATGAGCGAAAACGGCGTCACCCAAATTCCCGTTCTCGAAGAAAATCAGTCAGTTGGAAGTTTGCGCGAAAGCCATATTTTGACAAAACTTCTGAAAGACCGCGATTTGTTGAGCGCCACCGTCGGCGACATCATGGACAAGGGTTTTCCGATCGTTGAAATGGACACCGGCTCGGACGAAATAAAAGCCAAACTGCAAAAATCGCCAGCCGTCCTAATCGAAGATTTCAAACGGATTACGGGCATTATTACGCGTTCGGATGTACTGGATTTGCCCAAATAATTGACAAAGCGTTTAGAATAAAGTTGAAAGGAAAAAAAATACGGGTAAAATAACTTGAAAATTCAAACCGCAAGCCGCATTATCGGTTTGTCTTAATCTATTTGGCAAATTTTTGATTTGGAGAGAAATCTATGAGTGATAATCCGAAAGACGACGATTGGGGAATAACGATGCCGCCAAAACGGTTGGATGATCTGAAACCCAAAGAATCCATCGAAAATTTCGCACCGAAAACAGATGATGTTCCGGGTGCGCCGTCGGCAGACGATTGGGGAATGACGACTCCGAATGTCAAAATTCCGCCAAACGCCTTACCGCCGCAAAACCAGGCGTCGAATCTGCCGGTTTCCGATTTTGACCAAACGACGCCGAATATCAATATTCCGCAACAGTTTTCGGAAACGCCGAGCGTGCCGTCAAGTCCGCCGGCGGACGATTGGGGAATGACACAAACCAATGTCAGTCTTCCGAAGGATGATAAAAAGGACGATTGGCAAATGCCGTCACCGGTTTTCCGCATTTCGGAAGGCGAAAAGCCAAGCTTCGACAAAACCACGCCGAACATTAATCTGCAAAATAATGCAGGAGATTTCGGGGCGCCCTTCAATGGAGAAGATATCGGCAATAATACGACACCGTATTATCGCCTGGAAGAAAATCAAATTGAACAAAATCCCGTCGCCCAAATGCCGCCGCCTGTTGCCGAGCAATCCGCCGAAAATTCGCAGCCAGAACCGGTTGCCAAAGCAAAAAGCGGAAACGCGAAATGGATTCTGCTGCTCGGCGGACTTTTCAGTTTCTTTTTTGTGGTGACGGCAAGTTTGATCGCGATCTATTTTCTGTATTTTGATACTTCCAACACCGTTAAAAGCATTGTGCCGCCGACCAATAAACCAGCCGATACCGCGCCGACCGTCGCGCCGACCGTGGCGACTACAGCTTCTTTGCCCGCCAGTATCAAATACAAAGGCGAGATGATTTTGGTCGCGGCAGGTGAATTCACGATGGGAACCGAGACGGGCGGCGATGAATCGAAGCCCACGCATAAAATCACGGTTCCCGCGTTTTATATTGATAAAACGGAAGTGACCAACGCGCAATATAAAGAATTTTGCAAGGAAACCAGCAAAACGCCGCCGCCCGACCCGTTTTGGGAAAAAGGATATTTTGAAAATCGACCGAATGCGCCGGTGCTGGGCGTTTCGTTCGATGACGCAAAAGCATTTGCGGCGTGGGCTGGAAAACGTCTGCCTTCGGAAGCCGAATGGGAAAAAGCCGCGTCGTGGGATGAAGCCAAACAAAGCAAACTCGATTTTCCGTGGGGCGCGTCGTTTGAAAACGGTAAAGCCGCTTTCGGATTAAAGACAACCAAGGATGTTGGCTCGTTTTCGTCGGGAACAAGCCCGTCGGGCGCGATGGATATGGCGGGCAACGTCGCCGAATGGGTTGACGCATTTTTTCAGCCTTATCCGGGCAATACGACTTCGAATCCGAATTTCGGCGAAACGAACCGGATCGTCCGCGGCGGTCATTTCGGCTCGAAAACCAACGATTTTCTAAAAACAACAAAGCGAATTTACGTTCCGCCAACGGTTGCTTCGGGCGAAGATGAGGAAAAACTTTTCGCGGCGGCGATCGGTTTTCGCTGCGCAGTTTCGGCGGACGATGCGCGGCTTCAAGAATTTTTAAAGAAATAGCAAAGCAAATAAACCGAGTTTTCAGCGTCAGAAAACTTGCGAGGAAACTGAGAATGAAATTTTTTACGGATAAGAAAAAACTCAAATTTATATTTTTCGGCTTGGGAGCCTGGATTTTGCTGATCGGTGTTTCGAGCGTTTCTGCCCAGGTTGACGACGTGATGGTCGTCCGGCAAAAAGCCAAAACAACGATTCGCCCAAAAGCCAAACCCGTCGCGAAGAAAATCAACGTCACCCGAAAAGTAACGATTGTCCGCGTCGAGAAAAAAAGCCGCACGAATTATAAAAAATCAAACACGTCAAAAACAAAAGTCGTCAAAAAAGTTGTGAGAACGATTCAAGTTCCGCTGCTCGCGGCGCAGCTGCGGCTTTTGACGGTTGATAAAGAAGGCAAGGAAACGGAAGTTAATCCGATCGCCGCTTTTACGCCGAACGACCGTTTGCGGATGTCGATCAAGGCAAACCAATCGGGTTATCTTTACGTGATCCGGCAGGCGGCGCCCGAAGCGGACGGCGAAATTATCTTTCCGACGACGCTCGTCAATAACGGAAGCAATCAGGTGAAAGCCAATATCGAATATGTTCTGCCGCGCAATTGCCCGACCGAATACGTGCCCGAAGCGCGTGATTGCGCTTTGACGCTTTTTCCCTACGAGCAATCGCCGCAAGAATATTTCACGCTGATCTTTACGCGTGATTCGCTGGTTGACTTGCCGAACGATGTCAAAAATACGCGGGTCAGTCTGGCAAATTTGCTGAGCGCGGGGAAAATCGGCGCGAAAACTTTGATCGATTTAATTGAAGATTCGGGTCAGGATTTGATTTCGCAACAGGGCGATTCAATGTTTGCGATGCGGATTGTCAATATCAATCCAAAGGACAATGAAGAAATAATCGAAACATTCGTTCTTAGTAAAATGAAGAAATAAAAGATTGGGAAAAGTTTAGAAAGCAGCAAAAAACGGGCTCGATTTTCTAAAATCTTTTCCCTATTTTTCTCAAAAAAAATGGCACGAGCAATTTTAAAATTTGACGAAAGAGAATTGACCATCGGCGAGGACGCAACCTCGTTCGGTCGTACAACGGACAATACCGTTTCTTTTCCCGACAATACAAATGTCTCGCGCAACCACGCCGAAATTGCATTTAAAGACGGCAAATTTGTGGTGACCGATCTTGGAAGCAGTAACGGAACAACCATCAACGGTCAAAGGATCGCGGGCGAAGCTCAATTAAACAACGGCGATTTTGTTACGCTCGGGAATTCGGTGATCGTCGAATTCATGGTCGAAGACGAAACGCCGGAAGACGCCGACGAGGCTTCCGAAGCGGTCACCACCGAATCGGTCAAAGAAGCCAAAACAGCGGACAGCGCCGGAAAATCTTCAAAACTGCCCGTCATTCTCGGGGTGACGGGCGCGGTTTGCGGTTTGGCGGTTGTTTTTGCGGTCGCCGCAATCTATATTTCCATTCCAGGCACAGGCACTTCAAAATGCGATGCGACGGCGCGAATCGTCAGTCCTGTCAACGGTGAAAGTATTTCGCAGGAAACCGAGATCAAGGTTGACGTAACAAATGGCGCGTGCGTCAGTCTCGTCCGAATTTTGCTGAACGATAAAGAAATCGCCAATTTGAACGTCGAGCCATACACGGCGCAGATCGACCCGAAAAATTATCCGGAACTGGCTGACGGCGGGCTTTATAATCTGCAAGTTGTGCTGGAAGATGCCGAGGGAAATAAAATTCCGCAAACGCGAATGGTCGCGCTTCAATTTGAAACAAAAGAAATCACGAAGCCGCCGACCCCAATAACCGGACCGACCGCCACGCCAACACCGCCAACACCGCAAGGCAAGCAGGTGACGTTGATCGATGTCCAGACGATGACCACCAAAGTTATCGGCAAGTTTACGGGCGGAAGTTTCAAATATAATATTTCAAATCCTGAATTTCTCAAGGAAGTTCAGAAAAAGAGTGCCGAGTATTCATCGGCAGCAGGTTATTCTCAGCGCGCGACCGTCTATCAGGACATCATTAATCAGTCGTTTGTCCGCGATAAAAGTTTGGACGCCTCGCTTCCCTATATTTTGGCGATGAGTCGCAGTAAATTTAATCCCGAAAAACAGGGCGCGAACGAGGGCTTGTGGCAAATGTCGAATGATTTTGCGACGGCAAACACTTATAATGTAGTTTGCGGAACACAAACTTTGTCCGATCCGACGCAGGATTGCGCGTCGAAAGTAGCGGCGCTTTATATTGAAGATTTGCTTGTCAAGACTTTCGACAATGACATCGTTTACGCGGTCGCGGCTTTCGGTAAAACCGTCCAGGAAGCAAATATCTGGAAAGCGAGTTTGCCCGCAGACCGTTCAGATTTTTGGAAAGTTATTACCGATCCGAAACAGCGTGAAGAAGTCGTGCGGTTTTTCGCCGCGGCGATCGTGGCGGAAAATCCTCCGAAATTCGGACTCAAGAAAGACCGCGCGATTTCGGAGCTTTATCCGGTTGTTGCTAAATAAAAATGCTCGAAGTGATTCTGACATATCCGACTGACGAAGGTTCGCGGGAAATCGCGCTCGAGGACGGCAAAGTGTCGTTCGGACGTGGAAGCGAAGCCGATTATCGTTTTGACGACGACGGTTTGTCGCGTCTTCACGCGACGATTCATCGCGAAGGCGATAATGTTTGGATTCTTGACGAAAATTCGACCAACGGCAGTTTTGTCAATGGCGAGCCGGTCAGTCCGAACGGAACCGTGCTTTATAACGGCGACAAGATCAAGATCGGGCATTACACGACGCTGTCGATCAAAATTTCCAGTAAACAATCGTCCCAACAAACAAACAATTCCGATGAAAAAGCCAAAACCGTCGCGGCTTCCGGCGCGGATTCGCAAGGTTTTCCGCTTCTGATTCCTTTGGCTTTGGTCGGATTTGCGCTTTTGGTCATCAGCATTTCGGCGGTTTTGATCGGTGTCAAAGTTTTGGGCAATGACGAACCGGAAATCGTTCAGGAAACGCCGTATGAAGATTATCCGACCGAAACGCCCGACAATCGAAACGATAATAAAAACTCAAACAAAACGCCGAAACCATCGGCTTCGACCGACAATTCTCCGGTTACTCCGGGCAATACTGAGACGATTGAGAATAAAACCGTCGAAGTAACGAACAGCGGCACGACCGTCGTTCTGCCGAAAGGTAAATATCAGGATATGTCGGAAAACGACAAAAACACGTATATTGCCGTTAAAGCGGAAAAAATTGCGCGCATCATCGGCAATCAGAAAAGCGACCCGATTCCGCCCGAAGCCGTCAAAGAAATAAAAATGTATGTCAACGGCTACGCGAGCCGTTTGAACAAGGCAAAAAAAGATTCGTGCGAACAGAGCGGCTGGATTTCGAGCGATTTTACAAGCGTTCTGAATCGCGCCACGAAAACAAGTCCGCTCGTGGTACGCAGTTTTCTGACCGAAGGCATCAGAGCGGAAATCGGGATCTATGTTGCGATGATCGAAGGCGAACATTGTCCGTGTCTGACAAGCAACACGGGCGCGAAAGGAATGTTTCAATTCCTTGCCTCGTCGTGGGGCGATTACGACGCCGACAAAAACCCGAACGATCGCTGCAATCCCGAAAAATCGGCGGCAGCGGGTGCGAAATATCTAAAGTCTTTGATTGCAAGATACGGAACCGCACCGGACAGCGTGCCGCTCGCGATTGCGAGTTTCAATAGCGGACAAGGCAATTTGAGCCAAAATCTGGATAAGGTTTTGGCGGGCGCGGCAGGACAGAATCGAAGTTTTTGGACGCTCGCGGCAAATAAAAACCTGATGCAAGGCGGTGCCGGAAAACAGTTTAGCGGCGAAAACATCAAATATGTTCCGAAATTTTTTGCGACCGCCATCATCGGCGAAAACCCGCAGGACTTCGGCGTCAATCTGCAGCCGCTTTCGACCTATACGAAATGAGTAAAGAGTTGAGAGCAGCGAGTGGAGCGAAAAATTCTGACTCGCTGCTCTCAACTCTCAACTATTTATGACTGAGCTTTGGCTTAAATTTAGGGATGAAAATGGCGAAGACCGGCGGGTTTTGGTCGGAGTAAATAAATTTTTCATCGGCAGACATTCGGAAAACGAACTGAGTATTTCGAACGGCAAACTTTCGCGTCAGCACGTCAAAATTGAAACCTTTGCCGAAGTTTTCATCGTCTCCGATTGCGGTTCGAGCAACGGAACGACTCTCAACGGCGAAGTTCTGCACGATCCGATTGCGCTCAAAGACGGCGATCAATTGAATTTGGGCGGCGGTTTGGAAATAGAAGTTGAGTTGATTTCCGATAAACCGAAAGGAAACCGATCTGTTAACGAAAACAAGGATGATTCAGAAGGATCATCAAGAAGTTTGGGTGCTTCCGGTAACCAAAGCGCGACGGCAGGCGCAAGCGCAACCGGTTCGGCAATTCCGACCAGCGTTTTTATCATCGCGCCGGTTCTTGGAATTCTTGTTTTGCTTTGCGGCGGCGGACTTCTTTTCCTTTTCGGGGGAAATGGCGGGGGAAATAACAGCCAAAACAAAGAAATCGTTACTTATTATCCAACGCCTGACGAAACGCCCGAAAAAACAAAAGTATCGCCGACTCCGAAATCATCTTCAACGGTCGGCAACGGCACGACAATTTCGCCGTCGCCCGAAGAAACAAACACGACACCACCGCCGGAAGCCTCCGGCGATTTAAAAAAAATCGAGCAGAATTCCGCTGCTTTTTTGCGACGCATCGCGCTCAATGACCCGAACGCTTTTTTAAAAAATACGGAAATTGAAATCATTAATTCCAAAATTGCGCCGTTTAAAGGTTCGAGCAATTTAGCCGAAAATTTCAAAGCCGTCAAAAGCAACGCTTCGCAATTTGAATCGCTGGCGCAAACAAAAGGCTTAACGGCGCAATTTTTGGCGGTCGCCGCGTTAACCGAGATCGGCAATAATCGCGGAAATCCGCTCGAGGTCGCCAAAACGATGCTTCCGATCTGGGGAGATTTGCGGATTTCGCTTGCCAATAATCTGGCGGATGATTGTTTGCTGATGGTTGCCGCTTATAACCAAGGAAAAGCGGGAAAATTCAAGGATTTGCGTAACATTTTAGAGGCGTTGGCGAAAAAAAATCCGGGTGTCAGCCCGCGTGAGATCCGAACGATTTGGTTTTTGAAAAAGCAAGGTAAAATCAGCGATGCCGAATATGATTTTGCGCTTCGCTTTCTGATCATCGGCACAATAACGCAAAATCCGAAAGATTTTAACGTCAATGCCGAAGCAATAATATTTTAGTATCAATTCGGGCAATAAATTTCCCTCGACTGAAATTGCATTAAGACAACTAAACGCTATGGAAAACGATTCCGAATGGATTACCGGACAGATTAAATTATCAATTAACGGCATTCCATTAGAAATGCAGATGACCGTTCCGGCAAAACCTGTAAAACCGCAAAGAATGTTACCCATTTTTCAAAAAATGTCGAATTCGTTTGTCGAAATGGGCATCAGCGCGGTCGAAGATTCGGGTCAAACAATTTCCTGCAAAAAGGGTTGCACGGCGTGTTGCTACCAGCCGATTCCGTTGGCTGAAATTGAAGCCTACAACATCGTCGAGCTGATCGAAAATTTACCCGACCCGCGCCGCGCGGAAATAAAAAAGCGTTTTGATGAGGCGTGTCGGCGGTTTCATGAAATCGGATGGTTTGAAAAACTCGATCGCTGCGCGTATCTTTCAAAAAAAGAGCGCGAAAAAGTTGTCTTGGAATATTTTTACGAAAATATCGCGTGTCCTTTTTTGGAAGACGAAGCCTGCTCGATCTATCAAGCGCGTCCGTTGGCGTGCCGCGAATATTTGGTCACATCGCCAGCCGAAAACTGTTCCAATCCATCGCCTGAAACCGTTCAAATGATCGAATTTCAAATTAAATCGGCGGCGACTTTGCGGCAAATCGGCGACAGCAAAAATCTGAACGCGATCGTAAATTTTTTGCCGTTGATTCTCGCTCTCAAATGGACGGAAATACATCCGGACGAGTTTCCCGAAAAAACCGGCGAAAGATGGATGGCGGATTTTTTCCAACGGCTTACAAATAGTCAAATTCCAAAGGAGCAAAACTATTAGAATGTGATTTGGAATAGAATCCCGAAAAAGATTTTTCGACTATTAAACTTTTTCATAAGTTATTAGAAAGTTTGCTGTTTACTATTTTGAATTAACGATTTACTATAAACTTCTACCAATTATGAGCAAGTATCGCAAAATTGTCTGGAATGAGGGGATGTTGCTGACTCCGCATCATTTCCAGCAATGGGACAACTATCACGAAGAGTTTCTAAATTCGCGGGTGCGCTCGATGATGCCGTTTGAATACGGTATTTTGGACTTGCAAATCAACCGTGAAGCGATTGCCAACGGCAATTTTCAGATCATCAATTGCCATGCGGCGCTGCCCGATGGTTTGGTGATCAACGTGCCGGATGCCGAAGCCGTTCCCGATCTGCGCCCGGTCGGCAATCATTTTCATCCCGAAGCCGAAAAACTCGGTGTTCATCTGGCAATTCCCGCAAAAAAAATGGGTGAGGCGAATTTTCAGGGCAATGGCATGAAATCCAACGCCAATTTAAGGTTTTTGCAAGAAGGCGCGCTCGTCAAGGACGAAACCAGCGGCACGAACGAACAGCCGCTTGCCTACGCCAAAAGCAATTTGCGGATAATCTTCGACGACGAGGTGCGCGACGGCTTTACTTCAATGAAAATCGCTGAATTGATGCGCACGCCAACCGGACAACTGAAGATCAATGAAGATTATATTCCACCGACTTTGAAATCTTCGGCGTCCGAATGGCTCGTCAGTATGCTCCGGCAATTGGTTGAAATTTTGAACACGAAAAGCGGCAGTCTCGGCGAACAGCGACGGCAAAGAAATGCTTCGCTCGCGGACTTCACGACCTCGGAAGTCGCGGTTTTCTGGCTTTTGCACACGATCAATTCGGCAATTCCGACGATGGCGCATTTTTTCCGCTCGCCACTTCTTCATCCTGAAAAAGTTTATCTTGAAATGGCGGAACTGGTCGGAAAATTGATGACATTTTCGACTGAACTTTATCCGCGAGATATTGTAAAATATGACCACGACGATTTGTATTTTACGTTTTACAATCTTTCGACGCAGTTAAAAGAACTGCTCGAAACCGTGATTCCGAGCCGTTGTGTTCCGATTCCGCTCGAAAAAACACGCGACACACTTTATGTCGGTCGCGTCGAGGACGAACGGCTTTTGAAGGAAGCCGGATTTTATCTGGCGGTTCGTGCGCAGATGCCCGAATCGAAACTGATCGAAGGGGTTCCGCGCGTTATCAAAATCGGTTCGCGTGATGTTATTGACACGATTATCAATTCGGCACTGCCGGGCGTTGTGTTGACGCACGCTTCTCCGCCGCCCGCGCCGATCCCGACGCGTGTCGGTTTTCGTTATTTTATGCTCGACACGATCGGTCCGTATTGGGAAGGCATCAAAGGCTCGAAGGTCATCGCCGTATATGTCCCGGATGATATTCCCGACGAAAAATTGGAAATGTATGCCGTGAAACCGTAAAGAGTGCAAAATCGTAAAAAATTTGAGACAAACTCGGCAGAAAAAACGCATTATTAACTGAAATGATTTTAATTTTATGAGTGAAAGAGCAAATCCAAATGATTTAATCGCCTTTGCCGGACCGGTTTTTGATTTAATTCTGCGCTTAAAAGCCGGAATTGTCACACCTTCCAACGATTTGCGCCCGAAAATTGCGGCGATGCTCACAGATTTTGAAAAACGCGCCGAACGTTATCGTTTCAGCAGTAAAATCACGCAGGTTTCAAAATTCGCGCTCGCCGCATTTGTCGACGAAACGGTTCTCAGCAGTAATTTCAATCTCAAGGACGAGTGGGAAAAAAACCCTTTACAACTCGAATATTTCGGCGAACAGCTCGCCGGCGACAAATTCTTTGAAAAGCTGCTGGCAATGATCAAGCAAATTGACGTCACGGCTGACGCGGTCGAGATTTATTACGTTTGTATGCTGCTCGGTTTCAAGGGCAGATACGGCGTTTACGAAAAGGAAAAGCTGCTCGCGATCATGCAGCAGACGGCAAATGCATTGGTCAAAGCAGGCAAAATCAGACCAGTCGAACTTTCGCCGCACTGGCTTGCCAATGACCAACCGACGCCGCCCGAAAAACGCGGGATGCCGACCTGGGCAAAAATTTCGGCACTTGGCGGACTTGGCTTTGCGTTCATAATTTATCTGGTGATGTTTCTGGCGGTTTCAACATTTTTTCGAGACGCGATAAGCAAACTGCAACTTTAAAGATTTGATTTATTAGACTATGAATTCGTGGCACGCTCAACAACTTAAATTTGCATTCGGGATCGGCGGTTTTATGTCGTTTTACGGCGTCGTTGGGTTGCTAACCTGGTTCGGTGGCGCAAAACTGGGGTTGCCGGTCAATTCCCGAATAATGGTAATTGTCGTGCTTCTGCTGACTTTACCCGTTGCTTTGATAATCGGCTACGTTGCCACGCGCCGTTCGCGTCAAAAAGAGGAAGACGCGAAAAAAGAAGCCGAAGCGAAAGCCGAAGAAAAAGCTGGCGTAAAGGTTGCCGAGGGCGGCGAAACCCCGCCAAAACTGGCGGCGCCGACCGGAGATTACAAGGATTTGCCGGGCGGTGCCGAAGAGGTCGTCAAATTTCTGCAAACCTCGAACCTGGGCGGCAACAACGGGAAAGACGCGATTTATTCGCTTCCCTGGTATATTGTCGCGGGAACGCCGAAATCCGGTAAAAGTTCACTTGTTCTCGGTTCAAATCTCAACTTTCAAACTCTCCCGAGTCAGCGCCAATCCGAGCAAAAAATGATTCGCCCGACGCGCAATATTGACTGGCGCGTAACGAGCGATGCGGTTTTTGTTGACACGGCAGGACGTTATCAAACCGAAGGCGTTGACGAAGACGAATGGAATTCGCTTCTCGAAACCATCAAAAAATATCGCTCAAATCGTCCGGTTGACGGAATGTTGCTGATTGCCGACACCGAAAAGATCTTAAATTCCGACGAACGCCAGATCGAAGAGCTCGCCAAGGTGATGCGCGCGCGGCTCGACGCGGCAATGCAAAGGCTGAAAGTTCCTTTTCCGGTCTATCTGATTTTCACCCACGCGGACGCGATCGAAGGTTTTCGCGATTCGTTTTCGACTTCGAAAAAAGAAGGCGAAACGCTTGTTTGGGGCGCGACCATTCCGATCGAAAAACGCGAAAACGCGCATTCGCTTTTCGACGAAGAATACGGTCTTTTGCATAATTCGGTGATGAAGCGCCGCCTGATGCGTCTGAGCGCACCGTTTCCGCCCGTTCGTCAGCTCAGGATTTTTAATTTTCCGCTTCTTTTCGGTTCGGCGCCGCGGAAGATCGGATCGTTTGTTTCCGCCTTGTTTCGTCCGAATCCCTTCAGCGAAAATCCGTTTTTGCGCGGTTTTTATTTCACCGCCGTGCCGGCAAACCGGCAGGCTGTACAGGGAGATAAAACGATGGGCGCGGCGACTCCGCAAACCGTCGGGCTGACGTATTTTACCGAAAAACTTTTCCGCGATGTTGTTTTGCGCGACAAGGATTTGGTCAGAACCTTTCAGGAACAGCGTCAGAAACCGCCGATTCTGGGTTGGCTGCTGACTCTTTTAGGCGCCTCTGTGGTGCTTGTCCTTTTGATCTTGGCAAGTGTTTCGCTGGTCAATAACCGAAAATTGCTCAAAGCCGCCGAAGAAAAAGGCAGCGCCGTTTTGAATAATGTAAAATCCGACGCCAACATCAATCCGCTCAACAAAACGGCGGATGCGGCGACCAGAGAAATCGAGGCAATCGAAGATTTGCGCGTTTTGATGGTCGAACTCGATAATTACGACCGCACGAGTGCGCCGATATATCTGGGCATGGGTTTATATTCGGGAAGCGCCATCTACAAGGGCGATGATAAATCAAAAGGTTTACTGAATATTTATTATAATGCCATTGAACGGCGTTTTTATGAGCCAACCCGCAAGCGTTTGGAAGACGAGTTGAAAAAATTCGTTTCCGGGGCGTCGATTGCCAATCCGAATGCGCTTAGCCAGACGGAAGAGGATGTTTTGAGCAAAAACTATGATTTACTCAAAGTTTATCTGATGCTCTCGGACAAATATCAAGATAAATCGAACGACACGGATATCGTCAATACCTTAAAAGATTTTTGGGTTGCCGAGTCAAAACTGCCTGCCAATTTAAAGGATGACGCGGAGAATCAGCTCAAATTTTTTGCCAAACAATCTGACCGTTACGAAGGTCCGGACAAATTTCCGCGAATTCAACTAGATGGCAATCTGGTGACGGAAGTTCGCAAAAAACTACAGGCATTTCCGCCGTTTCAACGCTATTACAAACGGAAAGTCACCGAAATTTCAAAGGAAATAGAAACCAAATACGGAGTCATGACGGTTGACGCGATTCTCCAGCGAAATAGCGGTGATGCCGGATTTCTGGAAGGCGGCGACGCTGTTCCGGGTGCTTACACGCTCGAAGGCTTTAAGCTGATGAACAAAGCCATCTTGCTTTCTGCCCAGGAATTAAGCGAAACCGATTGGGTCATGAGCGATGACAAATCCGTCAAACAAGAGATTACCACGCTCATCGAATCGCCCGACGCAAACAAAATCCGCGACAGATATTATCGTGATTATGCAGATCGTTGGCGCGAATTTGTGAAAAAAGTGCGGGTCAAGCCGTATAAAAAAGATTCGGACAAAGATCCAACCAAAGTTTCGGCAAAAGACGCCCTCGCGTCGTTTTCATCGGCGAATTCGCCGATGAAGGTCTTGCTCAAAGAAATCGAAAAGAACACAAATCTTTCGTCGAAAGCAAAGCCCAAAAACTGGTGGGATACGATTAAAGGCTGGTTTAAAACAGAATTGCTGCCCGATACCGGCGGAGGTTCGCCGGTCGAAAAGGAATTTCGTCCACTTTTCAGTTTTGTCGAAGAAAAGGCAGATAAAAATGCCAAAATTCCGGTTGACGAATATCAAACGGCGATCAGTGGCGTTTCGCTCAAATTTAACGGTTTTTCGGATAATGACGTAAATGATTTGGCAACGCTGCAGGACGACGAAAGAAATAAAAAATTTCCGCAGCTCAATGGAGCAAGCGGTGCGATTGACGGTTTATCAAAACCCTTTAAAGATACCAAAGATTCAGCAGTCGGACCATTTTTTGCCGATCTTTTGAAACAACCGATCGGAAATCTCAAGGCATTGCTCGGTGCCGACACGATCAAACAACTCGCCGAAAAATGGTCGAACGAGATTTTAACGGTTGCGCAAAATGCCGAACAGGGTTACCCGTTCGATACAAGCGAAAACAATGCCGATTTTGCCAAACTGAAAGATTATCTGGCACCGTCAAGCGGAAAATTGTCGCAGTTTTATGACGGTAATCTAAAAAAATATTTTGAAGGTAATCCGGGACAATTAAAACTCAAAGACCCGGCGAACGCGCCGTTTACGCAAGAATTTGTTGATTATCTGAACAAAGCTTTTACGCTGCGGCAGTCGCTTTTCGGAAAAGGCGATGATCTAAAATTTGACTATAATTTTGAGTTGACCAATCCGAAAGATGCATTGGTTGAAATGACGATTGACGGAGTTCCGATTTCTTCGGTCGACAAACCATCATCACCGATCAGTTTTCCGGCGGCAACCGGCGGCGGCAACGGTGTAATTATTAAACTTGCTTCGACAACCGGAACAATTTCGACCTCGGGAACGCCGACTTCGGCAAATTCTTCGTCGCCACCCGTCAATACTTCTGGTTCAACAAATTCGACAACGCCAACGAGCAAGTTCGTGCAGAACAGCAATAACAACAGTTCGCCGGACGAAAAATCATTTTTGGGACCTTGGGGATTGTTCAAGTTTTTCGACGCCAGCAATGCGCAGAAACAATCGGACAATTCATATTTGCTGTCTTATAAACTGACAAGCGGCAAGACTTTAACGGCGAAAATTACACCTTCGGGCGTTGATCCGTTCAACAAAGAGATTTATAAGTTGCGTGCGCCGAAAACTATTTTGAAATAAACCGGCAATAGGAAAATTAATGAACGAAGCAAAAACATTACTTGAAGCGGGCAATTTAAGCGGAGCCATCGAAGCGGCTCTCGCATTCGTAAAATCAAATCCGACAAATCCTTCCGCGCGGATTTTTCTTTTCGAGCTTTCGATTTTTGCGGGCGATTGGGAACGGGCGAAACGTCAGCTCGATGTGATCGGGCATCAGGACACGACCGCGATGATCGGTTCGAAAATTCTCGAGCAATGCGTTCTCGCCGAAGGCAAGCGCGCCGATTTTTTCTCGAAAGCGACAAAACCCGAATTTCTCGCGACACCGCCCGATTATGTTTACGGAATTTTGACGGCAAACAATCGTGTCTGTGAAGGAAATCTGACGGAAGCTCGTGAGATTTTGGATCAAGTTGACTCCCAGCGTCCGGCATTTGCCTGCCAGGTAAACGGCGCGGACGCGGAAGATTTTCGTGATTACAACGATTTAACCTCCGGCATTCTCGAAGTAATTATCAAAGATTCTTACGTTTGGGTGCCGTTTGAGCAAATCGAAAAAATCACATTTTCTGAACCGAAATCGCAACGTGATTATTTTTGGCGGCAAGCCAGTCTGGAAACCGATAACGGAACGAACGGCGAGGTTTTTATTCCGGCGCTTTACAATGATTCTTGGCGCAGCAGCGACGATTTGGTGCGCCTCGGCAAAGTTACCGACTGGCGCGAGCTCGGTGAAGATATCTATATCGGCGAAGGAACAAAACTTTTTGCAGTCGGCGGCGAACATAAAACGATGTTTGATTTGCAGACGATTGAGTTTACGAAAGAATAAAAAAATGCCGGTTTTTCCGTTAGCGAAAAAAGTTGATTCTTACAAAACGGTCGCGCCGTGCAAATTCGATGCGCCGCGCAGCGACGGAACGCGTAAACACGCGGGCTGCGATTTGGGCATCGGCGCCGGTTCATCGGTTTATGCAATTGCCGGCGGTACTGTTATTGAGGCAACAAACACCGGTTTTTTGGTCAAAGAAGGAAAGTATAATATCGGCGTTGTTTCAATCAAACACGACGTAACAATAAAGATCGGCGACACGGAATACACAAGCTTTGTCGTTCGCTACGGCGAAGTTGATACGGTCAAAGTTGCGCTCAATGCAACCGTCAGCGAAGGCGACCAGATCGCGGCGGTCGCCAAACAGGCGGATGAAGGAACTCAGCTTCATTTAGAACTTTATTTAGGTGAACAGGGTATAACTTCTTCATCGAAATTTAAAGCGGACAAAAAGCCGTATATGCGCGCATTTACGCCGAGCGATCCGGCATCGTTTTTGGACAGTTTGAATGTAAAATAATTTTAAAGTTAAGGTAAATTTTCTAATGGCAGAAATTGAATCAAAACCATCCGCAATCAATTTTGAAACTTTACTTGCGCCAATTTCCGAAGAAAAACCATCGGGCGAATATCTGCGTTATTCGGGAATTTACGATGAAATTTCCGAAGCACGGCGGGCTGATAAAGACGTTCCACAGGGCGAATGGCAAACCGAAATGAAGGTTGCCGATTTTCGCAAAGTCATCACCTTAGCGATTCCCGCGCTCGAAAAAGATACGAAAGATCTGCAAATCGCCTCGTGGCTTTCCGAAGCGTTGGTCAAAGAACACGGCTTTGTCGGTTTGCGTGACAGCTTAAAAATGCTGACGGGTTTTCAGGAAAATTTCTGGGAAACCCTGCATCCCGAAATTGACGAGGGCGACATGGAAGGTCGTGCCAACGCCATCGCCTGGATGGAATTGCAAGCATCTTTCGCCCTGAAGGAAGCCAAAATTACCGGCTACGCCGGTTACAGTTATGTCGATTGGGAAGATTCAAAACGTTTTGATATTCCCGACAATATCGAAACACTCGCCACTGCCGACCAGCAAAAATATAATGAGCTGCGGACGCAAGCCGAAAAAGAAAATCGCGTAACGGCGAATAAATGGCGGGCGGAGCTTGCCCAAACGCGGCGAGCTTTTTACGAAGAATTGATGTTTTTGATTGATGAATGCTGGGCTGCGTATAACGACATCAATCGCGTCATCGAAGAAAAATTCGACCGCAATCAGGCGCCAGGTTTGAACAATCTGAAAAAATCTTTGGACGAAGTTCAAACGCAAGTCAAAAAAATTCTGGAAGATAAACGCGCCGAAGAACCTGACGAAGCAGACGAAGCTGCCGAAGGTGAAATGGTGGAAGGCGAAGACGGCACGACGATCAGAGTCGCGGGAGTTGCGACAGCAAGCGGGGCGATTCAAAACAGGCAAGATGCCTTAAAGCGATTAGGCGACATCGCCGTATTTTTCCAGAAAACCGAACCGCACAGCCCGATTTCATATCTTGTGCAGCGCGCCGTGAAATGGGGTAATATGCCGCTTGAAAGCTGGCTACAGGATGTTATCAAAGATGAAACCGTTATTTTCCAAATTCGGCAGACGCTTGGGTTTAATACCAATTTACCGGAATCATCCGAGTAAATAAAATGAGGCAAAAGATAGTTAAGAACTAAAAATTTTAACCGTAAATCAAAATAAAAAAAACGAAAGGAGCAAACAATAAATGGCAAGTAAAGAAAGCATACAACATAAAATTGACCGTGTTCGCCCCCCGCGTGTCCAGATCACTTATGATGTGGAAGTCGGCGGAGCAATTGAATTGAAGGAACTACCGTTTGTGGTTGGAGTAATGGGCGATTTCGTCGGGAAACCCGAAGAACCGTTGCCCGCCATCAAAAATCGTA
>CADEFG010000013.1:12982-21166 GCA_902826505.1 uncultured Acidobacteriota bacterium | reverse complement strand
GTATTGCGCCGCCAGATCGAGCGCGGGAATTTTCAGTTCGGCAACCGCATCGGAAAATTCCGTGACGATGCCGCGTTTGAGCTGTTCGTCAATATCTTCGGTCTGGAAATGAGCATTTGTGCCGGCGACTTCCTTGATAAAAGTCTGCGGGTCGGCAACGCGCATCGAATAACCGCCGAACGCACGCAGGCGAACGATACCGAAATCCGCATCGCGGAGCATGATCGGATTTGCCGTGCCCCATTTCATATCAGTAAATTGTTTTGTATTGACGAAATAGACTTCCGATTTGATCGGCGAATTAAAGCCGTGTTTCCACGCGCCGAGCTTTGAAAGAATTGGCGTGTTGCCGCCCTCGATCGTGTAGCGTCCGGGACCGAACGTGTCCGCCGCCTGACCTTCGAACACAAAAACCGCCGCTTGCGATTCGCGCACGATCAACTGCGCGCCGTTTTTGATTTCCTGTTGATAAACCGGAAAACGATAGAGAATCGTATCGCCCGAATTGTCGAGCCACTCGATGACCTCGATAAACTGATTCATTGCCGCTTCCTTAACTTTGTCGAAAAAACTCATTGTTTCATTTTCTCCTTTGAAGTTCCTAACGAAAAATATCTCATAAAGTTTCGATAAATGGAAGTTTTGAACGAACGATTGGCGGCTATCACATAAAAATTTCGGGTCTTTTCAAACATTTCGCTGCGTTCGGCAAATGTTGCGAAGAGCTTTTCAAAGTCTGCCGAACATTTCGCCAACTTTGCGGAACCTATTGACGATTAAGAAGTTTGTATAAAACGAGCAGCAAGATCATCGTCAAACCGCCTGCGACATCAAGCAAAGTGTCGTAAAACGAACCCGTCCGCAAATTGTTAAAACTCTGATTATATTCGTCAAACGAAGCAACTGCGGCAACCAAAAGAAAAGCGGCGATAAACCAAAATCGCCGTAAAACGGTGATTGACGAATCCCAAAAAGCGCGTGAGGCAAAAAAAGCCAGTCCGGCATATTCGGCAAAATGCGCAAATTTGCGGATATAGCCGTGATAAATCGTGATTGTTTCGGGCAACGCATTCGGCAACAGCCATTCGAGCAGCGGGCGAATGAGGCGCGAAGTATTGTTCATCGCACCGACGGTTGACGACGCCGTAAAAATCACTGCGATCCACAAAATCAAAGGCGCGTAACGAAAAATTCGTCCGCGCCATTTGTTTGTTGAATTAACCATTCGTAATTCGTATTGATTAACCGGCGGCTGCCGCGCCCGAAACGACTTCGATGATTTCCTTCGTGATCGCTGCCTGGCGAATCCGGTTCATATTCAAAGTCAGGGTGTCGATCAATTCGCCCGCGTTTTTCGACGCGCTGTCCATCGCCGTCATTCGTGAACCTTGTTCGGAGGCGACCGATTCGAGCATCGCGCGATAGATCTGTGTTTCAACCTGTTTCGGCAAAAGCTTGCCAAAGATTTCGGCGGGCGGCTGTTCGTAAATATATTCGGCTTGCACCGTTCCGCTTTGCGATTCTTCGGTCGCAATTTTTGGAATCGGCAGTAGTTGCTCGATCACCGGCTTTTGCGAAAGAACGGTTTTGAATTCCGTGAAAACGAGAAAAACCTTGTCGATCGTCGTGTCTTCCGTAAAGGTTTTGATGATTCTCTGCGCGATGTCCGAAGCATCCTTATATTCGACGCGCCCCGTTCCGGTCAAACCGATATATTCTTCGACAAATCCCATTTCACGGCGTTTAAAAAAGTCGCGCCCTTTGCGTCCGACGGGAAGCATCTGCATTTGTTTGCCGTCGCTTTCTTTGATAAAAGCCTGCGTCGCTTTGATGACATTAGCGTTAAACGCGCCTGCCAAACCTTTATCCGCGCTGACCAAAACGATTAAATACTTTTCGTCGCCGCGGGCGTCGAGAAGCGGCGATGAAAATTCGTCGCCGATTCGTGCGCTCAGGTTTCCGAGCACTTCCGACATCTTCTGCGCAAACGGACGCGCCGCTGTCACGCGGTCTTGCGCGCGTTTGAGCTTTGCCGCCGCGACCATTTTCATCGCTTTGGTGATCTGCTGTGTGTTTTTGACCGACTTGATGCGCCGGCGCATATCCAATAAACTAGCCATATTTCGATTTCGGATTTCGGATTTCGGATTTTGGATTTTGGATTTGAATCAAATCCGCATTCCGCCATCCAAATCCGATTTTTTATTAAGCAACGGCAACGGTCGCCGTATCTTTGTTCCAGCGTGTCGCTTTGAAATCTTCGACGGCTTCGGTCATCGAGGCTTTCAATTCGTCGTCGATCGATTTTTTTGTCCGCAAAGTTTCTAAGATCGCCGGATGCGAATTTTCGATAAAGCCGAAAACTTCCGCTTCAAAGCGTTTCAAATCTTCAACCGCGATATCGCTCGTGAAACCGTTTGAAACCGTCCAGATGATGAAAACCTGTTTTTCGACTTCCATCGGCTGATACTGACCTTGTTTCAGAACTTCGGTCAGGCGTTTGCCTTTTTCCAATTGGTCTTGCGTCGATTTGTCGAGATCCGAACCGAATTGCGCGAACGCGGCAAGCTCGCGGAACTGCGCAAGATCGATGCGGAGCGTGCCCGCGACTTGTTTCATTGCCTTGATCTGCGCCGCGCCGCCGACGCGCGAAACCGAGTTGCCGACGTTGATCGCCGGACGCACGCCGGAGTTGAAAAGATCGGATTCAAGAAAGATTTGCCCGTCGGTGATCGAAATCACGTTCGTCGGAATATACGCCGAAATGTCGCCGGCTTGCGTTTCGATGATCGGCAAGCTCGTCAAGCTTCCGCCGCCGCGTGAATCGGACATTTTCGCGGCGCGCTCCAAAAGACGCGAGTGAAGATAAAAAACGTCGCCCGGATACGCTTCACGACCCGGCGGACGGCGAAGAAGCAAAGAAATTTCGCGGTACGCGGCGGCTTGCTTCGACAAATCGTCGTAGATCGTCAGCGCATGGCGACCGTTATCGCGGAAAAATTCGCCCATCGCAACACCCGAATACGGCGCCAAGAATTGCATCGCCGCCGGATCGGAAGCCGACGCATTGACGATGATCGTGTAATCCATCGCGCCGTATTCCTCGAGTTTTTGGCGAACCTGCGCAACGGTCGAAGCCTTCTGACCGATCGCGACGTAAATACAAATCACGTCTTTGCCTTTCTGGTTGATGATCGTGTCGATCGCAACGGCGGTTTTACCCGTCTGGCGGTCGCCGATGATCAGTTCGCGCTGTCCGCGACCGATCGGAACCATCGAGTCGATCGCCTTCAAACCGGTTTGCAGCGGTTCTTTCACCGGCTGGCGGTCAATAATTCCGGGCGCAATACGTTCGACCGGGTTAAACTGGTCGGTAATGATTTCGCCCTTGCCGTCGATCGGATTGCCGAGTGCGTCAACGACGCGACCGATCATCGCATCGCCGACCGGCACGCTCATAATGCGGCGCGTGCGTTTGACCTCGTCGCCTTCTTTGATCTTTTGGAAATCACCGAAAAGCACCGTTCCGACCTTGTCTTCTTCAAGGTTCAGCGCGAGCCCGCGCACCGAATGCGGAAATTCGAGAAGTTCGCCCGCCATGACCTTTTCGAGTCCGTGAATTTCGGCGATCCCGTCGCCGACTTTGATAACCGTTCCGACTTCGTTGACGGTCATACTCGCATCAAAATTCTCAATCTGAGAACGTATAATTTCGTTAATTTCGTTGGCTTTAATTGCTTCCATATTCTTTTCGTGAATCGTCAATCGTAAAATCGTAAATCGTGTTTTTTCTATTCACGATGGACGATTCACGATTGACGAATTACTGTCCAATCAATTCTTGTTTAAGATTCGCTAATTGTGTTTTGACGGAACTGTCATAGACGGTCGAACCGACCCGCGTGACAACTCCGCCGATAATATTTTCGTCGATATCAAAATTTAAATTTACTTTTTTGCCGGTCAGTTTGGCGATATTCACTTGAAATTCCGACTTTTCAGCTTCCGAGAGCGGACGCGCCGAAGTGACTTCCGCCGTCACCACGCCGCCTCTTTCATCGAGCACGGACACGAATTTCTCATTGATATGACCAAGTTCGGTCAAACGGCTGTTTCTAAGCAAAACGCGCAGAAAATTTGCCGTTGTTTTCGATGGTTTGGTTTTCGCCAGCAGACCTTCCAAAACTTTTTCCTTGCTCAGATGGGCGATCGCCGGATTGGCAAACGCGGTCTGCAAATCGTTGTTCGATCTTATTAGATTTTCCCAGACTTTGAGTTCGCTTTTGACGCTTTCGGTTTCGCCCGATTTCAAAACGACATCCGCCAGCGCGGTCGCATAACGGCGGGCAACGGTTTCAACGCTCATTTTTTAGTTTAAACCTCCGATTGATTTAATGCTCGCTTTGACAAGCTCCGCGTCTTTTTTCGCGTTGATGTTCTGTTTGATTTTTTCTTCGGCGAGCCGCACGCTTTCTTCAGCGGAAAAACGGCGCAGCTGTAATTTGACGAGTTGCGATTTACGCTCGATCTCGCTGGCGGCTTGCGCCCGCAGCCGCTCTATTTCCTCATCGACTTCGCGCGCGATCCGCGCTTTTTCCTCTTTCGCTTCCTGCTTGGCTTTTTCCGAAATCTCTTCCGATTCGGATTCGATCCGCGCGAGTTTGGCTTCGGCGGTCGTCAGTTTGGCAAGCGCCGCCTGTTTTTCTTCTTCGGCTTTGATGAGCTCGGCGCGAATCGTTTCGCGTTTCGCTTTAAAGGCTTCGCTCAAAGGTTTTTTGAGAAGATAAACCATGATCAGAATGAAAATTATCAGATTCAGGAATTTCCATAATTCAAAACCCGGATAATTCCACCACGGAGTGCCTTCGGCAAGAAGGAAAATAAAACTGTAAATAAAAGCTAACATATAAAAATTTCAGATTTCAGATTTCAAACCGGTCGAAACTTTAATTTGAAATATGGAATTTGGAATAACTAACCTTTCAAAATATTCGAACTGATTTTCTCCGCCATTTTTTCGGCTTCAGTAGCAATTAACTGGCGGGCTTCGACGGTTTGTTTGTCCAATTCCGCCGTTTCCGCGGCGAGGGTTTGGTGAACTTCTTCCTTTGCCGCGCTCAATTTTTCCTGCTTTTTGCTCAAAGCCTTGGTGCGTTCTTTTTCGATCAAGCTATAGCCTTTTGAACGGGCTTCGAGCAGCGCGGCGTTGTATTTCGTTTCCTTTTCGGAAACTTCCGTCAAAAGTTTATCCGACTCGCTGGAATGTCCGCCCTTGTTTTTTTCGCGCGATTCGATAATGCGGTTGATCGGACGAAAAAACGTCCGGTTCAAAACCCAGATCATCAGTAAAATAAGCGCGATGTGGATAAAAATGGTGCCGTCCGGCACGAGCTGAACTGTTTCGGCAAAAGCTAGCAAAACCATATACTAAATATTTAATAAAAAAAGATTGCTTGATAAAATAGAGCGGAAAAACGCTCGCATTTCAAAATAGAAAGAATAACACGCTGAAATTAGACGGTCAAGCAAGCCTCTCACCGCAAGAATATTTAAAAACTAGCACAGAAAAACTTGACAGAATTTCATAAAAACGCCTAAGTTTGATAACACGTTTTAGTTGCGGAGGCGCATCCTGTCCGGTGATGGGCGCGGTCTTCAAAATCGTTTGTGAGATTGTGAGAGCAATCCTCAGGTTGGTTCGACTCCGACACGCCTCCGCCAATTTTATTTGGGATTGTGGATTTCGGATTTCGGATTTGTTTAAATAAATCGTGGAGATTATTTATGACACAAGAAGAAATGAAACTGCGAACAAAACAATTTGCCTTGCGCGTGATTAGATTGGTCGAAAGTTTGCCGAACACAAAAACGGCAAATGTTATCGGGAATCAGCTTTTGCGAAGCGGAACCTCGGTCGAAGCAGATTACGGCGCTTCCTGCCGCGCAAAATCAACTGCTGATTTTGTTCATAAATTGAGTATTGTCGAAGAACAAGCCGACGAATCGATTTATTGGATGGAGCTTTTAGTTGATGGCAAATTGATTAAAGAAAGTTTGCTTGAAAAGTTGATGGATGAAGCCAATCAGATTCTTTCAATTGTTGTTTCGTCAATCAAAACCTCCAAAGAAAAACGCAATCCGCAATCCCAAATCCCAAATCCCAAATCGTTATGAAAGAATGGATCTCCCTGAATATGACGCCCGGCGTCGGACCGCGAAAAGCCACGCAACTGCTTGAAAGATTCGGTTCCGCCGAAAATGTTTTTCACGCCACGCGCAGCGAACTTGAATCGCTGCGGCTGCGCGCCGAAACGATCGAGAGCATTTTAAAATGCGAATTTCATGAAAAAGCGGTTGACGAATTAAATAAAGTAAAAGAACTCGGCGGCGATGTTTTGATCCTTGACGACGGAAGTTATCCATACTTGCTGCGCGAAATTGCCGATCCGCCGATAACTTTATATGTCAAAGGCGATTGGCAGGCGTGTTTCGACGCGCCGTGCATCGCCGTGATCGGTTCGCGGCGCTGTTCGACTTACGGCGAAAACGCCTCGGAAATGCTCGCGCGCGATCTGGCGGAGCACGGCGTTTGTATAGTTTCCGGTTTTGCGCGCGGAATCGACACGGCAGCGCATCGCGGCGCACTGCGCGGAAAAGGCAAAACCATCGCCGTTCTCGGCACCGGGATTGATAATGTTTATCCGAAGGAAAACGCGAAGTTGGTTGACGAAATTCTCGGCGGCGGCGGCGCGATCGTTTCGCAGTTTCCTTTGAACACGCCGCCGCTCAAGGAAAATTTCCCTTACCGCAACCGCATAATTTCGGGTTTATGTCTCGGCGTTTTGATCACCGAAGCGACCGAACGGAGCGGATCGCTGATCACGGCGCGGCTCGCGATGGAACAAAACCGCGAAGTAATGGCGGTTCCCGGCAATATCACGTCGCGCAATTCGATCGGCACGAATTATTTGATAAAATCGGGCGCCAAGCTCGTTCAGCAGTGGCAGGATGTCGTCGCGGAACTTCCAAGTGAGATTTCCTCGGCGATCCTGCCGCCGAAATTGGACGAAAAAGCGGCGGGCGAAACCTCGTCGCAGCAAAATCTCGCACCCGCCGGTTTAAGCGAGAACGAACGGCAGATATGGCAGCGGCTTTCGGCTGACGAACCGGTGCATATTGACAGTTTGCTTGAGTCGAGCAGTTTGTCGTTCGGCGATTTGAACCGTTCGCTCGTTAGTTTGGATTTGAAGGATCTGATCCGCAGCCTGCCCGGAAATTTTTATGCGCGAAAGATTTGAGGAGTTAAAATAATTTTTATGTTACAGCCACAATTTGTTCAAATCACCCGGCAAGATAAAATCGCGGAAGAAGATTTTTACCCGATGATCAATGCGATCTATGAGCAAATCTGGCAAACTCTTCTGCCGCCGCAGATTCCGACCGACGGTTTGACGACCAAAGTCGCGAATAATTTAATCACGCCGCCGGATGCGCCGATCCCCGATTGTGTAACGTGCGGCGCGTGTTGTTTCGCGCTGCCTTGCGTCGGCATTCGTCCCGGCGAAGAAATTCCGGCGGAAAATTTTTGGGACATCACGATCGAAGGCGAAAACGGTGAAATCGTCGTTGACCGTTATTTGCGGCGCGACGCGGAAACGCTCGGCTGTAAAAGTCTGGAAATCCGAAACGGCGAACAGGCGCTGTGCCGTATTTACGAACAAAGACCAAGAATGTGCCGCGCTTTCGAAGCCGGCAGCGACAAATGCCGCGCCCTGCGCCGCGCCTTCGGGTTCGAACCGTTTCTGACGCTTGAAGAAATGTCCGAAGCGTTGGAGAAAATCGAAAACAAACCCGCTAAATCGGCACCGTCGGAAACGATTCGCGAAGTGAAATTTGTTGAAACTGAAACCGGAGAACTCGAAATCTCGGCATATTTAAAAGACGGTGCGGTCAAACCGATTCATATTTTTGATCCTCAGACCGAAACCTGGCGGCAATTTGAATTCGACGGTTTGACATTATCGCAGGCAAAGCATTTGATTAATTCACGGAAAGTAAATTTTTCGGGAAACCTCAAATAAGGCGAAATTGACGGCGGCAAACTTATTTAAGAAAACATTCATCAGAGGCACGCAACGATTTTGAAGTTTACGGTAAATAATCCGATTGCGGATTGACACGAAA